>CAZOXI010000065.1:0-10363 GCA_964583445.1 uncultured Bacteroidaceae bacterium
AGCTGGTTCCAGATTCCTACGGCCAGGTTCTCGGTGGACGCCGTAACATTTGTCATAAAATCCACTTCGGTATTGATGTTCTTGTGGTCCAGTTTTTCGATCACTTTTTCCCTGATGATACTGCTCACGTCCTTCAGATCCACCACGTAGCCCATGTCCTCCTGTACCTTTCCCCGGATAGTCACCCATAACACATAATTGTGTCCATGCCAGTGGGGATTGGCGCATTGTCCGTACAGCCTGATATTCTCACTGTCGCTCAGACCGGGCTTCATCAGCCGGTGTGCTGCACTAAACCGTTCTCTTCTTGTTAAATAAACCATATCTTGAAGATATATAACCCTTTAGAATGCGCAAAGTTCAAAAGTACGAAATTATTAACGCACAGGCGACCGCACTGTTTGTAATTTTTTTGATCCATCTCCCGTTGCAGCTGCATCTTCCTGTGCGGGATCATTATTTTTTCTGTAAGTTTGGGGGAAAGTTCAAAAAGGTTTAAAAAGGTTCAAAAAAGTTCAAAAGAGTTCAGAAAAGTTCAAAAGGGTTCAAAAAGGTTTAAAAAGGTTCAAAAAAGTTCAAAAAGTTTCAAGAGAGTTCAAAAGAGTTCAGAAAAGTTCAAAAAAGTTCAAAGATGATCGTAGTCACCGGGGCAGCCGGATTTATCGGGAGCAATGTTATTGCCGGACTGAATAAGCGCAGGTACAAGGATATTGTCCTGGTGGATGATTTCAGCAAGCAGGAAAAAGAACGGAATTACGCAGGAAAAACTTTCACTGACAAAGTGGAGCGCAAGGATTTTGCAACCTGGCTGGAGGACAAGCACCGGTTTGTGCAGGTGGTCATTCACATGGGGGCCCGCACCGATACCGCGGAGTTTGACTGGAACACTTTTGAAACGTTGAATGTGGGGTATTCCAAAAAGATATGGGAGATATGCGTGGAATATGGATTGCCTTTGATTTATGCCAGCTCTGCAGCAACGTATGGACTGGGTGAACTGGGATATGATGATGATCATGCGCGCATCCCATCACTGAAGCCACTCAATGCCTATGGCAGGTCCAAGAATGAATTCGATAAATGGGCGTTGCAGCAGGTAAGACAGCCCTTCTTCTGGGCGGGACTGAAGTTCTTCAACGTCTACGGACCGAATGAATACCACAAGGGACGCATGGCATCGGTGGTGTTTCATGCCTTTAACCAGATCAGGGAGACAAAAAAGATGAAGCTGTTCCGATCGCATCATCCCGAATTTGAAGACGGGGAGCAGGCGCGTGATTTCATCTATGTGGAGGATGTGGTAGATGTGATTCTTTTCATGATGGAGCAGCGTCCTGCTTCCGGGATATATAACCTGGGTACCGGGGAGGCGCGTACCTTCAGGGACCTTGTGGAAGCAACCTTTCATGCCATGGACCTGGAACCACAGATCGAATTCATCGATACCCCGGAGGATATCAGGGACAAGTACCAGTACTTCACCGAGGCCAACATGAAGAAGCTTCGCTCGGTGGGATACGACCGCTCATTCACACCCCTGGAAGAGGGGGTTGACACGTACGTCAGGAAGTATCTGGCGCGGTCTGCAGTGCGGTAGCAGTCTGCAACGGCAGCGGTCTGCAGTGCGGTAACGGTCTGCAATGCGGCAGCAGTCTGCAGTGCAGTAACGGTCTGTTTGCAATTCTCTCTTTCTTTTCATAACATTGATTGTACTTTATTACATTGATAGTGCGTTACCAAACCCTCGTGCGGAAATGGAAAAATTTTCATTGTTTGTTAAAAGAATCCTGGCCCTGCTGATCTCAGGCGGAGTATGGTATTTTCTGTCCGGCCTTGCATTCATCGACCAACGTGTTGAATATTTGCTTCTGTCAGCTTTCGCTTTCCTGCTGTTTGGCTATCTTGATTTCAGGGGTACCGTGACAAAGCCCCGCTTCCTGTTTGAGCTGAACCAGGCCGATGCCTACCTGAATAAAAAAGGCGGTTTCTGGAACCTGTTCAAATGGATTGTCATCCTGCTGGGATTGGCGTATGACCTGGTGGCGTGGTCGCTCTGGGGTGTGAACCTGCTTTTTCTGCTCGTGGCAGAATTGTTGTTGCTTGTCAAGACCATTTTCTTCGGGATCATCGATGCATTCACCTGGTTCCTCAGGCAGCTGTTCCCGCCGTTCGTATTCGTATTCCGGATGTTCATGCATTACGTGGTGCAGTGGGGATGGTGGATCTACCAGCTTGCTGTCAGGAATGTCCGCATCAGCATGAACAGGAATTTCTATTTCATCGCCCTGATGGGGACCGTCCCCGCGATCTTCATCGTGTTCCTGTTCTACGTGATCAGTCAGCTTGCTGGGATGCCCGGACTGGTCCTGTTTAGTTATCTGTTTGCCATCATGCCACTGACCTGGTCGTTTGGCGAGATCGCAGCGCTGCGCTTCGAGGGGCGGGAAAAGGATGATTTTGTTTCGGTGAAACAAAGGTTTCGCATTGGTTTCGACAGCATGCGTTCGGTCCTGTTTTACATGGTGCTGCTCTTGGCCCTGATCGCGATGGAGGTAGTGCTGAACCTGCTGGGTTGGATCCCTGACCTGTCCATGAGCCTGCTCGGGATCGTCCTGAATCTGAATATGGGCATCTCCCTGTTGATCATTTTCCTGCTCATCATCATGGCATACATCCCGGGAATAATGCCCGCGCACATTCTCTACAGGCAGGAGCACCAGAATGATTTCAGGAGCAGCCTGATGGTGCTGGGTATGTTGGGAAGAAAGTTCCTGAGGTACACATTTGTGGAAATCCCCGCCATATTCTTTGGGGCATTGATGCTGATTATCCCGGCAGCCCTGCTGGTACTTACGTTCCTGGTGACCGATACGATCAAGGATACCGTTCTGGAATACCGGGTGGTACAGATGGAAAGAGACAGCGGTTCAGAGGATACCGTGGCGGCCAGTATGAGCCGGAACAAGGTCGAAAGACTGGAGTTGTACCAGGATGTTCCGCTGCTGGCACCCGGAACCATCGTGGAGATGATGGACGGAAACCGTATCGCAGTTCTGGAGCAGAGGATCGCTGAAACGGGGCAAAGGATCATGGACACTGAACTGCGCATCTCTGTCCTGGAAGACAGGATCACCACCGTGGAGGAGGATTCCGTAACACGATATACAAGTGAAATTACACGTGAAGAGAGGAGCCTTGTGCAGGAGGAGGACCACCTGGCAATCATGGAGGCCGATCTGCAGGAGCTGAAACGCAGGAGAATACAGGTGCCTGTGCTTTACCTGTTTATCGGGATCATGGTCTCGGTGTTCGGCGGACTGGTGCTGGCCGTGTATATTGCCTACATCGGGAATGTATACTATGAGTTATACGGGCTGAAGGAGGACGGGAAACCTTCTTACTGGGCCCGGACCCTCGGGGAAATGCGTATGAAAGAACCCAACCAGCCATTCTTGGATTCACGCTGCTGGGAGTGCTGGGAATAATGGTCTATTTTGCACTGAGGTTCAACTGGCTGGGAGGTTGATCACATACCGGCAGCAAATATCGGTTTCGGAGCTGATAATGGTTCCGACAACCGACAACGGTTCCGACAATCGACAACGGTTCCGACAACCGACAATGGCTCCGACAACCGACAATGGTTCCGACAACCGACAATGGTTCCGACAACCGACAACGGTTCCGGAGCAAATAACATTTCCGGGGTTGATAAAGGAGTAGCACTTAATACTGTTCCCGCAGCTCCTGCACAACATTTTCGATGGCCGCATCGTCGAAACCCTTTTCCTTTGCGGCCTCTTCAAGGGTGCCCCAGATGGGCTCCCCACAGGCAATGCATTTGATCCCTTTCTCGCGAAGGTACCTCACCGCGGCAGCAGATTGGTGCACGATCTCTTCTATAGTGGTTTCCTTTGTGATTTGCATAAAGAATGATATTTTTCCGGCGCTACCTGGTTTATTTTCAGACGACTTAATTGTACGTAAAATAAATAAATGACTGAAATATATATGCAGGCAAAGGTAAAGATTTTGTAGTGGACAAAATGTGATTTGTGTCACGCAATAACTGCGGAACAAGATTTCAGGAAGAAGCATCAGGATGAGGTTTCGAAAAAAGTTGCAGTTAAGAATCACGCTGCAGTTGTCATGGTTTTGTTATTTTTGTTTTCCGGATAAGGACAATTTGAACATTAAAGAAAGTACCATGACACCTGATCGCGAAAAAGCACTCGAATTACTTAAACAGCATGTGAAAAACGAGAAGATGATCGTTCACAGCCTCTCCTCCGAGGCGGTGATGCGCGGACTTGCGCGGCACCTGGGAAAGGACGAGGAACGCTGGGGACTGGCGGGATTGCTGCACGATATCGATGTGGAGAAAACCCAGGCAGAACCTACGGTGCATGCGCTGAAGGCCGCAGAATTGCTGGAAGAGTTGCAACTCGACGAGGAGATCCTGGATGCCATCCGGATGCACAACGAGGAGGCCACGGGGAAGGAGCGCGCGACAGAATTTCAGCATGCACTGGCAGCAGGGGAGACCATCACGGGGCTGATCTATGCCACGACCCTGGTATATCCTGACAAAAAAATTGCCAGCATCAAATATAAATCAGTCGCCAAAAGGATGAAACAGCCTGCCTTTGCCGCAAGTGTGAAAAGGGAAAACATCATGGAGTGTGAGAAAATCGGGATCCCGCTGGACGAGTTCATCCGGATCTCTGTCGACGCCATGCGGGAGATCCATGAGGAGATCGGGATTTAAAGCGCAGCAAGCTTTTGCCTGCGATCCATGAAAACAATTGAGAATAGCCGGGAACTTTAAGATCCGGATCAGCGCGTTTAGTTCGCATTCGAATGCACCACCTGGTGTCCGACCAGCCGGTCGTAGCGGTCGCCCTGACCCCGGTGGTAGAACAGCACGAGGTATTCATTCTTTGTCTGGTAATGGCTCCCTTCGATCTCCGCTATATCCACCACGTTCCGGTCATCGGGCAGAAAAACATACCGGTAATTGTGGATACCCTGCTTCAGCAGCAGGGTGGACTTGTAGGCAGATGCATCCGTATCGTATTCCATCCGGTTCATGGGGGTGAACTGCCAGTTGGTGGTCGCCCCGGCAATATATACATCGCCATCTGCCAGCGGGAAGGGCATATCGAGTGTGAAATGCACAAACACATAGTCCGCCTCGACGGAAGGTTCACGTACATTGGCCGCTTCGATAAAAAATTTCCCGTTCAGGTCGTCCCGGTCGAAATAAAGATGGGATGGGTTGGGCTCATCTGTTTTCAGGTGAAAATGAAAATAATCCAGGTAATCGATGGCTGCAATATGGTATTCACGTACCTGCGTGCTCCGGGTATTGAACATCCTGAATTCGTTGCCTGCCGGAAAGATATTCTCTTCCTGGTAGTCGTACACCAGTTCCTCCGGGTTCACGAACAGCGGCTGCAGGTGGGTGATCCCGTAATCCCAGATCCCGTTCTGGTAGATGGCAAGCGAGGTCTCCCTGAATGGATCGTCGATGCGGTAGCCGGGATGGGAAATGGTTACATCCACCTCATGACTGTTGTCCCTGTACATTGAAAGTACCGGGCGGTGTGCATTGGCGCGAACCGTGACGATCGCCTCGGAAACCAGGAAACGACGCGTGAATACGATCTGTTCGGGATCATAGTCACGATACACCACCAGGAGGTAATTACCCGACTGCTTGAAACGGATGTCCTCGTTGGGCAGCTGCAACCGATAATGATTGTAATTATAATAGGTATTGAAGGATCCTTCCACGTTATCTATCCGGTTTTCAAAATAGCCATCAAGGTATTCCTGCTCCATCAATTCAGACCTCCGCCAGTTGGCATCGCAGTGGATCACTATGTAGGTCAGGTCGGAGATGCTGTTAGAGATCTCATCAAACTCCAGCACCAGCGGGACCTGCTCGTGCATGGTCAGGATCGGGTAGCTGTTGATCCATCCCTCCCTGTAGAGCTGGATCGTCTTGATCTGTTCGTCCAGCACCATCTCCCTGGCAACCCCGTGCGTATCAAATACGACTTCAGGAGCCTGGGCAAAAAGTCCTGCAGCAGTCAGCATTGCAAGGAGTTGAATTTTTAGTAACTTCAGCATGTATTTTGATTTTTATGCGCATCTATTGAACGTATTTCCATGCGCAACCATTGTGCCAAAATATGGTTCCACGTCAACAGTGCAGACCGGACACTTGTTCGTTAAATGTTAAAATCAGCGGTCCGGTAAGATA
Source organism: uncultured Bacteroidaceae bacterium (assembly GCA_964583445.1). GTDB lineage: Bacteria > Bacteroidota > Bacteroidia > Bacteroidales > M55B112. Next base: position 6,269 of record CAZOXI010000065.1, read on the forward strand.
ACTGTTAAGAAACAAATGAAAGAATTTAAATATCTAAATATTTCTGTTTGTTGATTCACAAAAATAGCTAATTTTGTCCACTGGTTATTAATCATAATTAGAATCCAAGAATAAATGTCTGAAGTTATCAAGATACGCAAAGGCCTTGATATCAAGTTAAAAGGCAAAGCCGACAAGATCTTTATTAAGGCTCCGAGATCGAAGACGTATTCAGTGAAACCTGTTGATTTTGTATCACTTACACCAAAAATCGTGGCCAAGCCATGTGCGGAAGTGAAGGTGGGATCAACCTTGTTTTACGACAAGTACCGGCCTGAGATTAAATACGTATCACCGGTCAGCGGTATCGTTCAGAAGATCGTTCGGGGTGAACGCAGGCGCATCATCGCCATTATTGTGGAAGATGATGGCAAAGATACGACCGAAACTTTCAAGCAGGGGGATCCCTCCTCCATGTCGCGCGAAGAGATCATTGAGAACCTCCTGGAAAGCGGACTCTGGCCTACGATCAAGCAGCGACCCTATGGGATTGTCGCATCGCCTGAGGATCAACCAAAGGCGATTTTCATTTCCGGATTTGACAGCGCTCCGCTTGCTCCTGATTTCGATTATATCATGAAAGATACGGAGAAGGATTTCCAGGCAGGCATCAACGCGCTTGCAAAGCTGACAGAAGGAAAGATCCATCTTGGACTTGATGCCAGGTATCCTGCTGCAAAGGCCTATGAAAATGCAACGCATGTGGAACGCCACTATTTTAAGGGTCCGCATCCTGCCGGCAACGTCGGTATCCAGATCCACAAGATATCGCCCATCAACAAGGGAGAGCAGGTATGGACCTTGCGGCCCTTCGATGTGGTGACCATCGGTCGCCTGTTCATTACAGGGAAATATGATCCAAGCACCATTGTGTCGCTCTGTGGCTCGGAGGTGGAGAAGCCAGTCTATTATAAGCTCATCCGGGGTGCAGAAGTGGAGACCATTGTCAGGGACAACCTGAAGCAGGAGCATGTGCGGATGATCAGCGGGAACGTGCTCACCGGGAGAAAGATCTCCATGGAAGGACACATTGGTTTCAGCGACAACCAGGTGACGGTGATTCCTGAAGGAGATTACTACGAGATGTTTGGGTGGATCAAACCGAGATTGAAGAAATTCTCTATGTCCAGGAGCTACTTCTCATGGTTGATGCCGAACAAGGAATTCAGGCTCGACACCAACATGAATGGTGGTGAACGGGCATTTGTCATGACAGGTGAATACGAAAAGGTATTTCCCATGGACATCTATCCTGTGCAGCTTCTCAAATCCATTATCGTGGAGGACATCGACAAGATGGAACAGCTGGGCATCTACGAAGTGATCGAGGAGGATATGGCACTTTGTGAATTTGTCTGTACCTCGAAAACACCGGTTCAGTCCATCTTACGGAACGGACTTACAATGTTGAGGAAGGAATTAGAATAAATATATACGGTCAATTTATATGAATGCATTAAGACGATATCTCGATAAGATCAAGCCAAATGTTGAGAAAGGGGGGAAATTTCATTTTCTGAAATCCACTTTCGAAGGATTTGAAACTTTCTTGTTTGTTCCGAATACGGTGACCTCGGGCGGAAGTCATATCAGGGATGCCTTCGATATGAAGCGCGGGATGATCATGGTGGTATTAGCCACGGTTCCTGCCTTGCTTTTCGGTATATGGAACACCGGTTACCAGCATTTCCTGGCCATGGGTGTGGAAGCAGGTTTCTGGGAAATGGTTTGGTTTGGTTTCCTGAAGGTGTTCCCGATCATTGTGGTATCTTATGTTACCGGGTTGGGAATTGAATTTGTATTTGCACAGATCCGGGACCACGAGATCAACGAAGGGTTCCTGGTTTCAGGGATACTGATCCCGCTGGTGATGCCGGTGGATGTTCCGCTATGGATGGTTGCCGTGGCAACAGCTTTTGCAGTGATCATCGGCAAAGAGGTGTTCGGCGGTACAGGAATGAATATCCTGAACCCGGCACTGACTGCACGGGCATTTCTCTTTTTCGCCTATCCTACCAAGATGTCGGGTGACCGCGTATGGGTGGCAGGACTGGAAAAGGGAATGGAGACCGTGGACGGTTACTCGGGAGCTACCATCCTCGGACAGGCAGCTCAGAACAATGAAGTATTTGTGAACGGTGTCGGTGAAAAATTCAGTGCCTGGGATATGTTCCTGGGTGTGATCCCGGGTTCCATCGGGGAAACATCGACACTGGCCATTCTCCTCGGAGCCATTTTCCTGGTATTCGTAGGAGTGGGGAGTTGGAAGATCATGCTTTCTGTTTTTGCCGGTGGTGCTGTAATGGGACTTATTATCAACGCCTTTGGAGGAAATGCACTGATGGAAATGCCTTTCTGGCAGCACCTGATCGTTGGCGGATTTGCATTTGGCGCGGTGTACATGGCCACAGATCCTGTTTCAGCAACGCAAACTGAACGGGGCAAATGGATCTATGGATTCCTGATCGGTGTATTTGCAATTCTGATCAGGGTATTCAACCCGGGGTATCCCGAGGGGATGATGCTGGCCATTCTGCTGATGAATGTGTTTGCACCGCTGATCGACCACTATACGCTGGAAGCGAATATTCGGAGACGTTTAAAACGAGCAAAGGTTCAAGCTTAAACTATAATCAGGATGAAAAGTTACAGTAACACTTACATATTCATATTTTCTGTGATCATGGTTGTTGCCGTGGCAGTGCTGCTCTCCTTCGTGGCCATGCAACTGAAGCCGCTGCAGGAACTGAACCAGGAAATAGAGCGAAAAGAAGACATTCTTGCTTCTGTTGGTGAAGCAGAAGATGTATCCGATGTAAAGGACAAAAATGCCTTCATCGAGCAGGAATTTGAAAAATATATCGCAGATTCCTACGTGGTGAATTACAGCGGGGAGATCGTTGACAGGGATGCATTCGAGGTGACTCTGAACCTGAAGGTACAGGCTGACAAGCCCGTGGAGGAACGCCTCTATCCCGTGTTTGTCTACACTGCCGAGGATGAAGAAGCGCACAAGTATATCGTACCAGTCAGGGGGAAAGGACTCTGGGGACCCATCTGGGGCTATATTGCATTTGAACCGGATATGAACACCATTGCAGGCGCCATCTACGACCATGCAAAGGAGACACCCGGACTGGGTGCTGAGATCAATACCAGTTGGTTTGAAGATGAGTTTGTCGGCAAAAAGATCTTTAACGAGGAGGGTAAATTTGTCAGCATTGGCGTACTCAAAAGTGCAGAGACTGCCAACAATCCGCATGCAGTCGATGCCATTTCCGGGGGTACGATCACATCGGACGGACTGGATGATATGCTTGAAAATTACTTGTCCGGATACGTTGCGCATTTCAAAGAGAAAGGAATAGAAAATTAGATTATTATAGATAAGGAATTATGAGTGAAAAGGAACCATTATTTTCCGCGAAAAACCTGAAACTGATCAAAGAGCCCCTCGGGGCCAGCAACCCGATCACGGTCCAGGTATTGGGAATTTGCTCTGCACTGGCCATCACCGTGCAGCTCAAGCCGGCTATTGTGATGACACTTTCAGTAATTGCAGTAATGACCATTTCCAGTGTGGTAATTTCACTGTTGAGAAAAATGATCCCGCCACGGATCCGTATCATCGTGCAGCTGGTGGTGATCGCTACTATGGTGATCCTGGTGGACGAAGTACTGCAGGCTTTCGCATATGAAGTAAGTAAGCAGCTGTCGGTGTTTGTCGGGTTGATCATTACCAACTGTATCATTATGGGTCGCCTCGAGGCGTTTGCACTGGCTAACAAACCCTGGCCCTCCTTCATGGACGCGCTTGGCAATGCATTTGGTTACGGATTGATACTGATCATCGTATCTTTTTTCAGGGAGCTGTTCGGATCAGGCACGTTGATGGGGTACCAGGTGATTCCGAATGGCTTTTACGAGTTAGGGTATGCCAACAACGGACTAATGGTACTGCCCCCCATGGCGCTGATCGTAGTCGGCATCATCATCTGGGTGCAGCGCTCAAAGAATAGTGATTTAATAGAACAGAATTAATTGATTGATTCATGG
>CAZOXI010000066.1:0-10328 GCA_964583445.1 uncultured Bacteroidaceae bacterium
GAAAAATCAGTGAGAAAAAATTACAGTTTTTCTCGACTTTATGGACAAACTCTATATAAAACGAAATTGTGACTGCTGGCACCTACGTATGATGATCTCACCAGGCCGTATGTCCGCTCGTTTTCCTTCTGAAAATAATCGCCAAACGTTTTTTGTAGCATTAACCCGTAGAGTTGCCTGATCTCAACGGCATCGTTCCCCGAAGGAAAGATTGCATGATCCGGCCATAACCAGTAATCATAGCCATCAACCTCGTCAAATTTATAGCCACTGACGCCTATGTCCAAATGGTTTTTCTTATGATGGTTGATTAAAATTTTCTGTGCACCTGGCATTGAATAGTCGGGAACCTCCCCTAACCAGACCGTATGACTGCCTGTATACGGTTTGATACTGTCGTACATGCTGGATACCGGTGCAACATAAGGGTTTTCCCATAAATTAACTTTGATATTTTGCTCCAGCAGGGACGATACAAAGCCCGGAGGATCGGGGAAGCGGGTACTGTCCCAATCGAACGAACAAGGGTAAGCAAAACTCTGCCACCCGGGCTCAAGTCCGATAACATCAATGGGGAAATCATTGGTGCGGAAATCTTTAATTTCATTGAGTACATCCTCAGCACTGCTCTGTGTGTGCATTCTGTGCCAAAATCCCAATCCCCATTTTGGAGGTAATGCACCTCCGCCGGTAAACAAATTGTATCGCTGAACAATTTCCAGGGTTGAGTTGCCTGTAAAGACATAGATTTCCATCCCGTCACCCTGGACACTTGCTTCCACAGCATCAGAGACAGGACGGGCTGACCATTCTTTCGGTTGTGTTGTGCGGTCTACCGGTTCAGGTTTATTGCTGTCCTTCCGGTTTCCGTTTCCCACGTATATTTTAACACGTTTTGCAGAATTGATAAGTACCCCATATCCTTTATCCGAGATGTAAAAAGGAACTGGGGCATGTGTGTAACCGTTCACACCTCCATAATGATCGACTTTTAAATCGTACACATTATTCCGCCTGTTGATATCCCTGAATTCCAACCCAAGTCCGTATATTTCTTCATACCTGTCCAATGGCAACCTGATAACAGCTCTTTCTTTCGTAAGCAGGCTGAAGGTTGAATCGGGATGAAATGGAAAAGGTGAATCACCAAGTTCCCTGATTGCTTGCTCGTTTGGTGGATTCGCATAGGTAAGCGGATTGATCCCCTGTATGCCAAAGGAGGCCTTCCAGACTCCTGGCATTACTTTTTCCCATTCCAGTTGATCCATGCCGGTCAGAAATGTGCTTTGGGCCATTAAACCAGAACCAATTGCGATCTTGATTAATAATAACATCCAGAATTTCATACGATAGAATTTATGTTATCATTCAGAAGTGCTGGTAAAAATAATATTCTGAAAAATTATAACTACTAAAGTCTGCGATTATATTTTCCGGATTAAAGGGGGATGAAGACTCCCTTTACTTATTTATGCAATGCATTTCATATTCCAGAAAAAATGTATATTTGCATCACTAAAATTTTTGGATGTTTAAAGTTAATTCGGAGCTGGTAAGGTAAATAATCATTGTCCTTTACGACTTTGATTATCCTTTATGTAACTCAGGCAAGTTCTTGCCGGAGTTTCCTTCATGTAATTATAGTAAGTAAGATACTGACAGAATTGCCAGGTTGTTGACTTGTAATTTGTCGAAATAATTTTAAACATCATGAGTAATAAAAATTCAATTCACGATTTCGACGTAAACCTTATCGTCGAATACTATTCAAATACCGAGCGACAGGGATGCGGAAGTCCTGATGTGACACTTAAAGCATTAAGTTTTATTGATCATCTCTCCGATTGCAGGCATATAATTGATGTTGGCTGTGGAACTGGCGGACAAACAATGGTTTTAGCCAGTCAGTTCGAGGGAAAAATTACTGGTATTGATCTTTTTCCGGCTTTTGTGGATTTATTTAACAAAAATGCTGAAACACAGAATCTTGGCAATCGCGTTAAGGGTATTGTCTGTTCGATGGATAATCTCAGATTCAACAATGAGGAACTGGACATTATCTGGTGTGAAGGAGCCATTTATAACATTGGTTTCGAGAAAGGTCTCAGGGATTGGCGTAAATTCATAAAAAGAAATGGTCACATCGTAATTTCTGAAGCAACCTGGTTTACTGAGGAGCGACCTGCTGAAATCGAGGAATTCTGGATGGATGCTTATCCCGGCATTGACACCATGCCAAATAAACTGGCACAGATGCAAAAAGCTGGATACACTCCAATAGCCTCATTTGTTTTACCGGAAAATTGTTGGACAGAACATTTTTATGACCCTCAGGTTCAGCCGCGTAAAGATTTTCTGAAGAAACACGCCGGAAATAAATTTGCAGAAGGGTTTATTGAAAATCAAATACACGAGGAACAATTATACCGGAAATACAATAAGTACTACGGGTACGCTTTCTATATTGGAAAAAAGGTCTGAATATGAATCAATTCGGGAGGTACTACAAATACTTTAGTACCTCCTGTTTTCTTAACGCACTTGGTTTGCAGGATGATGTCGGTATTGGAAAATATGAAATATAATGAATCAGAAGGATGGGTCAGGGGGCTGTTTCTGAACATTTTTAACTTAGAGCATGTAATCTTTACATGATTCATGCTATTTTTATCTCTTGTCATACATAAACAAAACTTCATGAAACATCTTCAATTCATCAAGACCATCACCCTTACCATTGGTATGCTCCTCCTCCACCCGGCCGCTCATGCCTGCACGATCATTGCCGTGGGGAAAAATGCGTCGGCCGACGGGTCGGTGATTATCTCGCATACTGATTGTGGGGCGGACTGCAGGATTCGGGTAATCCCGGAGCAGATGTACAAGAAAGGGATGATGGCCGATGTGCACTGGGGCATACAGGATATCCACCGCCCGCTTGACGATTTCGGGGAAGTGATCGGGCAGATTCCCCAGGCGCTGCGCACATACAAGTACTTCCATTCGGCCTACCCGCATATGAACGAACACCAACTGGCCATTGCGGAAAGTACCACGAGCCAGCGGGAAGAACTCAGGGTAGATATGGCAACCTGTAAACAGATCATGACGGTGGAACAGGCACAGGCGTTTGCACTGCAGCGCACCAGGAAGTCCCGAGATGCGGTGGAGCTTATCGGTAACCTGATGAGCAAATATGGATTCCTACCCTCCTGTGATGGCGAATCTGAATGCCTGGTGATCGGGGACACAGAGGAAATCTGGGTGATTGAAATATTCAGTGTAGGTACCGACTGGGACCCTGAGAGTGGTGAACCTGGCGCGATTTGGGTGGCACAGCGGATTCCCGACAATCATGCCCTCGTCGTTGCCAACTGGTCCATCATCAAGGAGGTAGACGAAAAGGACAAGAAAAATTTCATGTTCTCAAAAAATTATAAATCCTATGCTATCGAGCAGGGCTGGTACGATCCCAATGGCTCCCACCCTTTCATCCCGCAGGAAGTGTATGCTCCTACTCTTCGCGAATGGGCCACCAGCCGGCTCTGGCTTTTTTATAGCACCTATGCCCCAAATTATGCCGAGTGGCCCAAGAGAAGCCTGGAGGATGGACATATGATGGGGTATAACCAGTATATCCAATACGTAGAACCTGTATCCATGTATCCCACTTCGGTAAAGGTGGAAAAAAAGATAGGTTTGCAGGATGTAATGGCTTTCCAGCGATCAACGTTTGAAGGCACAATCTACGATAAGACAGAAGATTACGACTGGTATGTGCCGGATGGTAAAGGTGGGATCAAAAAGAGCCCGCTGGCAACGCCTTTCCCCACTAAAGACTGGCGGGAATTGTTGGATATCAACAACCGCCGCAATGTGGCACGTCCTCAGGGATTCTACGGAATGATCGCACAACTCCGCGACTGGTACCCCGACCCCATCGGCGGAATCTACTGGGTATTCCTCGACAATGCATATACGAGTCCGTATGTCCCCATCTATGCAGGCACCGAGGAAATTGCTGATTGCTATAAGAACTTCGATCCTACGAAATACAGCCGGGAATCGGCCGCCTGGGCCATCGATTTTGTCGATAACCTGCTGTACCTGAAATGGCAGGAGATGATCAAGGATGTCCGGGCAGTACGCGATCCGTTCGAGCAGCGGCTCTTCGACGAACGTAACGAGGTGGACAACATTGCATTCGAACTCTATAAAAAGAATGAACAGGAGGCCAAAGAATATCTTACGAAATACGTCAAGAAGAACATGAACGAAGTACTTGAAATGTACAACCGTCTCCATGACGAACTCATTGTAAAATACAGTAATAGCAGGTGATCTCAGTCAAAACGGGGATTGTAATGCTACTGCCACAGGCTGCGGTTTTACTGAAGTGCAGCTTAACTGAAGTAAAGCACACTGCCATTATAATCATCCCCGTTGGATATATTTACATTGGGGAAAGCTAACTTGTGACAGCGGATTAAGGCGAAAAACTAATCTTTTGCAGTAGATACATCATGAAGAACAAGACAGTCATATGTACGCAGTGTGAGAGATCAAGCGAAACAGACTACATCATCAAATCATGCGGTAACTGCTTTGCATGCCTGGGATGCGAAATCTACATCTGTCCGCACTGCGGCAGCGACATCGTCATCAAACCGCTTCCAAAACAATAGGAAACACCCCGGGAATACACTTCACTGGGAAAAGTGCCTAACTATAATAAACAGCAAAACCTGAATTCTGCAGGAGCGAATGCTTTAGTTGAAATGGATAGTGTTAATAACTTATTCACCAAGGATATAAGCAAACATCAGCGGGGCGACGATGGTGGCGTCGGACTCGATGATGAACTTCGGGGTGTCGATGTCCAGTTTCCCCCAGGTGATCTTTTCGTTGGGGACAGCACCGGAGTATGATCCGTAGCTGGTAGTGGAATCAGAGATCTGGCAGAAATAGCTCCAGAAGGGCGTATCGGTCCGCTCCAGGTCCTGGTACAACATCGGCACCACGCAGATGGGGAAATCCCCTGCAATGCCGCCACCGACCTGGAAAAAGCCGATCCCCTGCTCCTTCGTCTGCTCCGTGTACCAGTCGGCCAGCCAGGTCATGTACTCAATTCCCGACTTCATGGTCCGGGGTGATAAGTCCCCTTTGATACAGTAAGAGGCAAAAATATTGCCCATGGTGGAGTCTTCCCATCCGGGCACCACGATCGGCAGGTTCTTCTTTGCAGCAGCCAGCAGCCAGCTGTGCTTCGGATCAATCTCGTAATACTGTTCAAGTACACCAGAATGGATCATTTTATACATGTACTCATGCGGAAGATAACGCTCCCCCTTCCTGTCGGCTTCCTTCCATATTTCAAAAATATGCTTCTGTAACCTGCGGAAAGCCTCCTCTTCGGGGATGCAGGTATCCGTGACCCGGTTGAGCCCCTTCTCAAGCAAATCCCACTCCTGCTGTGGGGTCAGGTCGCGGTACCCCGGCACACGCTTGTAATGTGAATGGGCCACCAGGTTCATGAGGTCTTCCTCCAGGTTTGCACCGGTGCAGGAAATGATGTGTACCTTATTTTGACGGATCATCTCAGCAAGTGACCGTCCGAGCTCGGCGGTGCTCATGGCTCCGGCCAGGGTGACCATCATCTTATTCCCCTTTTCGAGCTGTGCGATGTAGGCCTTCGAGGCATCCACAAGGGCCGCGGCGTTAAAATGCCTGAAATGTTCTTCGATAAACCGGCTGATATTTCCTTTACTTTCCATATGCAAAATAATATGACAACATTTTATAATACAGTTTCGCCACCAGGAATCCGGGTGCGTGCAACTGTTCGATGGGCGCAAATTCCACGATGTCAAAGCCCATCACCTGCTTTTCAGAAAAAACGCGTCGCAAGTATACCAGCATCTCGTACCAGTGCAATCCGCCCGGTTCCGGGGTGCCGGTGGCCGGCATCACCGAAGGATCGAACACATCCAGGTCGATGGTAATGTACACCTGCTCTCCTGACAGGTCGAGCGAACGCTGCATCCAGTCTGTCGTACCATGCATTTCTTCAGCAAGAAAACATTTGGAGCTGTCAAAATAAGGCAGCTCGATGCTGTCCATGCTGCGGATCCCCACCTGCACCAGGTTGGTCTTCTGACTGGCTGCATGCAGGGCACATGCATGGTTATACGGACTCCCGTCGTAACTGCTGCGCAGGTCGGCATGCGCATCGAACTGCAGCACGGTGATCCCCGGGTATTTTTCAATGAACGCATCAATGATGCCGATGCTCACAGAATGCTCACCCCCGAAAAATGTCGGGAACTTATTCAGCGACAACACCTTCCGGGTGGATTCCAGCACGGCGCTGTACACCGCTTCCGGGGAGCGGTCTTCCGTTACCGGATCCAGGATATGGATCCCCTTCTGATACACTTCCGAGTTGGTTTCGATATCGTAGAGTTCCATGTTCTCTGCAGCTTCAAGGAACACGTCGAATCCCCGGTCCGCACCTTTCCCCCAGGTACTTGTTCCATCATAGGGGATGGACTGCAGCACCACCTCAGCCCGTTCAAACGTGGTCAGTTCCTTGTCGATGCCTCCGAATCTCTTCATATAATATCTCTTCCTTAAATATCTATACCCAGTGAGAAGGGTTTCATGCCTAGTGGTTATATCCCAGGATACTGAACATATCGTCGGCCGACTGCTCCTCCCGGTAGACGTAATCAATAATGTTTCCTTTCTCATCGCGGTCGAGGATCACATGCTTGGGCGCAGGGATCAGGCAATGCTTGATGCCGCCGTAACCGCTGATCGAATCCTGGTAGGCGCCGGTGTGAAAAAACCCGATATACAACGGCTCCTTGTCGCCATCGGCGTATTTCGGCAACAGCACCTCCTGGTTCAGATCCTCGGAGTTGTAGTAGTCTGAATGGTCGCAACTGATCCCCCCGATGTTCACCCTGCCATATTCATTCTGCCATTTATTCACCGGGAGCAAAATAAATTTCTCGTGCATGGACCATGCATCCGGGATCGTGTTCATCAGGCTGTTATTCACAATGTACCAGGTTTCGTTATCGTTCTGCTTTTTCTGCTCCAGCACCTCGAAAATGATCGCTCCGGCTTCTCCTACCGTGTAACGCCCGAATTCGGTGTAGATATCCGGATCCGGAACACCTTCTTTCTGACAGTCTTCCTTGATGGCGTTGATGATCTCGCGGATCATGTATTCATAATTGTATTCAAACCCCAGGTGGTTCCTGATGGGGAAGCCACCGCCCAGGTTGAAGGAATTAAGGTTCTTGCTCTCCTTCTTGAGTTCGATATAGAGTTTGAGCGCACGCTTGAATTCCCCCCAGTAATAGAGCGTGTCTTTGATGCCTGAATCAATGAAAAAATGCAGCATCTTCAGCTCAAACCGGTCGTTGTTGCGGATGCGGGTCTTGAAAAACTCGATCACCTCCCCTTCCGGGATGCCCAGGCGGGAAGTATAATAGGCCGACTGTGCCTCTTCGTTGATGGCCATGCGGATCCCGATCTTGATCTTCTCTTTGGTCTGCAACGCCTCCAGCCTGTCAAGCTCCGCCTTGCTGTCGAGGATGATGATTGAGTTTTTAAAACCCGCCTCCTGCATCTTGATGATCCTTTTCAGGTAATCGTCGGTTTTGTACCCGTTGTGCAGGATGATCCTGGATTTATCAATCAATTTCTTCTCATACAGGTCCATGATCAGGTCAATGTCATACGACGAGGAAGTCTCCAGGTTGACATTGTGCTTCAATGCTTCACAGATCACATGGTAGAAATGATTGCACTTGGTGCAATAGCAAAAGTAATACTTCCCTTTGTAACCGCTGGATTTAATGGCACGGTTGAACAGGTTCCGTGCTTTCTTGATCTGGTCGCCAATTTTCGGCAGGTAGATAAACCTGAAGGGTGTACCATACTTTTTAATCAGGTGCTTGAGGGCAATTCCATGAAAAGTCAGGTAATCATCACGCAGATCAAAGCCTTCCTGTGGGAAATAAAAACTTTGTTCGATCAGGTCAAAATAAGTATTTTTCATCAAATGAACGCTGTATTTATCTATATTACAACAATATAAGAACAGATTTTCTATTCTGTTTCCAACCCGCTAAAAGTAGATTATTTTTTGAATATCACGACGTTTTTAAAGTAAAAATTACCAAAAAAAACAGTGTCAGTCAACTACTTTCCTGGGTATATGGCTGGGAAGTCGTGTGAGTAATTCATAATTCATGCTGTTGGTCATATCACCAAAGGAGCTCACGGAAATATTGAGATCGCCCTGTTCACCGATCAGCACCACTTCATCGCCAATTTTAGGCTTCTTTACGTCGGTGACATCTATCACCAGCATGTTCATATTCACTGAGCCCACTACCCTGACCCGTTTCCCGTGGAGCAGCACATGCCCCATATTGCTGAGTGTTCGGGTATACCCATACCCATACCCCACCGGCACGGTGGCAATGGTAGTGTCGCGGTTGGTAAGATAGGTACGTCCGTAACTGATATATTCCCCGGCACCTACAAAATTTACGCTCATCACCGTACTTTTCCAGGAGAGGACACGCTGAAGAGGATCCACAGGTGGCACACCTTTCTTTTCGCTATCGATAAAATGATTCATACGCAATTCATCACTAGGCCAAAACCCGTAATTGGCGATCCCTACCCGCACAAGGTCCATCACGGTTTCAGGGTAACGCAACACAGATGCTGAACAGGCCGTGTGCCTGTAGCGCGGTACGATACCTTCCTTGCGGGCGAGGTGTACCCTGTCATTAAAGGTCCTGATCTGTTCACGGATCCGGGTATAATTATTGATCGATTCCGCTCCTGCATAATGCGTGCATATCCCCTCAATTGTGAACTGATCGCTATACCTCCTTACATACCTGAACATTTTATCCATCTCTTTTTCAGAGAACCCGGTCCGGTGCATTCCCGTTTCCAGCTCCAGGTGGATCCGTGCCTTACGCTTAAGTTTCTTTGCCGTTTTACAGGCAGCTGTCAGGCGATCGAACGTAAACACATAAAATGAAACGTTGTGCATGATGGCCCATTCAAGCTCCTCCTTGTCGATCCACCCCAGGATCATGATATCACATTTAGGATGTATTGCTTTCTTTGCCCGAATGGCTTCTGCAACAGAGAATACCGAAAAATGATCAATGCCACAGCGCTCTGCTACCGGGATGATCGTCTCGATTCCATGCCCGTAAGCATTCCCCTTGATCACCATCGAATAGCGGGCACCATTTGACATCTGGTCACGCATGTACGAGATATTGTTTTGCAGTGCCTTCTCGCTCAGCTCTATATGGGAGGTGTGGAGCATACCAGGAAATGATATATATATTTAATTTTTGCTATCTGTGTTCAGCAATTCATCAATGATACTATAGAACATTGAAGTCCCTTTATCAAGTAACCCGTCAGGAAAATCATAATCCTCATTATGCAGTTGCGGGGTTTTTATTCCTGCGCCCAGTCCGAAAAGCGCTCCTTTGTACTTATTCGTAAACACCCCGAAATCTTCCGACCAGGGAAAGGGAATCTCTTTCCGGATCACTTCCATTTCCAGGTCTTCCGCACATTTTTCGATCAACTCCACGCAATGCGCATCATTAATAACTGCTTCGAACGGCTCTATCCATTTGAACTGATAGGAAAGGTTGTGTGCCCGGGCAATATGCTTCACCTGGTGCAGGATCTCTTTTTCCATGATCTCCATGGACGCATTGGAATGGGATCTGACAGTGAACATCACCACACCGTCACCAGGTGATGTACCGAATGCCGGTTGACCAATACGCAGGTGTATTGGGGTGATCAGGGCTGCATCATGCATCGACAGTTGCTTCTGCGGAATTGTCAGCACGGATTGTACCAATTGTGCAGCAGCAACAGCAGGATTATTACCCCCTTCGGGGTGACCGGCATGTGAAGAGGCGCCCTCGAGTTCAATGATGAGGCCCTTGGAAGCAGCTGCAAACACACCTTTCCTGGTGATGATGGCCGACTCCCTGAAGCCCGGAAGGTTATGCAATGCAAATACATAATCAGGTTGAATATGCTGAAACTTTTCATCATTGAGTACCATTTCTGCTCCCTCACCGGTCTCTTCTGCAGGTTGGAACAACAATATAACAGATCCGGAGAGCGGTCTTGATACCGAAAGCAATGGTGCCAGTCCGGCCACCATGGTCATGTGACCGTCATGTCCGCAAAGGTGGCCTTTGCCTTCATAAACAGACCTGTGATCCAGCTTACTCACCTCTTTAATTGGGAGCCCG
>CAZOXI010000067.1:0-870 GCA_964583445.1 uncultured Bacteroidaceae bacterium
CGCGACCCGCCGGACGGAAGGACGCAGCCCCCCACGGCCGTCAGGGCAATTGCCATCGCATCGAGGTCAGGATCTCGATGTCCTGCTCGTAGTCCGCCACACCACCGGGAACTGCTTCCCACATGACGAGGTCCACCAGGTGCGTTCCCACATCCGCAATGGCTTCCCCCTCCTGGCGTACATCAAAAAACCAGTCTGGCCGCTGCAGCGGCTGTCCCGAGACATATTTGAAAAAATGGTGGACCGATTCCTTGGTGATGGCAGGTTCTTCAAGGGAGCCCTTCACCAGCCCGCCGAAAATATCTTCCTGTTCCGAAAGCTTCTTCTGAAGCATGGTGGTGATCTCGAACCGCTCGGTCATGATATCATATAGCAAAAGCCCTTGCTCTTCTGCCTTGCCAAATGCCGACCGGAGCAGCTCAAAATCCGAGGGCCCGATGGCCATGGGTTTATCGGAATACACATTCAGACCGGCATCAATGCAGGCATCAATGTATTCCGTCTTCCGCTGGTTATTCCCTGCAAGCACCACCAGGTTTCCGGGTTGCTCTTCCAGCATTTTTTCCAGGAAATCCGGGCCGGTGTACACTTCCATGTTCCAGGCAGTTGGATGCTCCTCACGCTGGTTGTAGGATTCAACCCTGGTGAGGTAGTCCTCCACCTCCATGCCGCCGGGTGCGAACACGTAAACGGTACTGTCAATTTCTTCGTACATCTCTTTTTGCACCAGTGAGGCATGAAAATGCCCCGGATCCAACACCATCAGTGTGATTTTGTCTTGTTGTTCCACGGTCTGATTCGATTTAGGCCCGCATGCTGCCAGGAGAAATGGCAACAGCAACAGCCAGGTGATTTTCTTCATATTCATAT
>CAZOXI010000067.1:880-10323 GCA_964583445.1 uncultured Bacteroidaceae bacterium
CTTTCCCTACACGACGCTCTTCCGATCTCATATTCATATTCTTTTTTTCAAAATGTGTATCATTCCAGGATCCAGACAATACCCCCCTTCAAATGATCCCTGAAGGCCGGCTTATCATAATACTCTTTCTTGTGTCCCAGCGCAGTGTAAAACACCCTTGTCCCCTCAAACACATGGTTCCAGGCCAAAGGAATAAAATTGCCGAATACCTCCCCGGGATATTCATCTTTCTGATCATCGGTTACTGTGTTCAGATCCCCTGCAAGCAATATGTTGATGGCCGGGTTCAGACTGTCTCATAAATAGCGCCCGGCGAACCCAAATTTTTATACCTAATGATGCGGGTTTCATTTTTGATCCGCTCTGCCACTGTTTGCATTTCCAAATTTATTCGTCCCCTGCATTACTATTCAGGATAAGCAAAACTATTCCAGTACCTGTCTGCCTCTTCCGCAGTCAGTTCCCCGTCAAACACCACCATCCTGTATTTCAGCCTGTAGTCCATCCCCGGCAAGATCAACCATTCATTGTGCCGGATGGGACAAAAATTGAAAAACACGTTTCCCTTGCCGGCATCAGGCGGCCACACCCGCATCGGCTCAGGATGCTCGCGATTGCCGGGATGACTCATGAACAGGATGCCTGAGCGACCTTCATCCACGGAGGATGTCCCCTCAATGATACACCACCTGGCCCGTGTACCATCGGCATTGGCACGGTCCATTCCCTCCGATGTAAGTATGGAACTGTTTTCATTATTCCACTCCCCGGTGGCACGGAAACCAAGCCCCCCACCATAGCGATATGCATCAAAGATGATCGTATCCTGCAATATATTGCGAAGTGTTGTATATAGGTCCAGGATGTACCTGTTCCCGCCTGCCGTTTTTCCCCGGTACTTCACATCCCAGAATTCATCCATGGTCACCCGTTCCCCGGCTTCATGTCCTTTATCAATATGCTGGTGCAATGCAGTGAAGGACGTGGTAACCGGGCCCTCCTCCGTGGCAAGCAATGCCTCCGTCCGCACGGTACCCTCGCCCTTCCCCAGGTTCCAGTAATCGATCTCCCTGCCATTGATGTGGGTCAGCGTCCACGGGTTCCAGATCCCGTAATGGTGGTAATGATCGGGAGGCTGAATGCGCGTGAGCACCATTCCGCCGGGAGAATAGAGCGGATGAATATATGCAGATCGCCTGTAGATGCTGTCCACACCCTCCGGCGGCATGGTCTCTGAAATGCGGTAACTCAGCACAGGGTTGCCTTCCTCGGCAACCAACAATGCATCTTCGTCCTGCTGCAATGTCGCCACAGGCGTGAGATCCCCTGCACTGCCACGTTTCCTCTTCAACACATATTCCCTGCTAGTTCCCTTTTCTGTAATGCCTTCAATCATGAACCTGATCACATCGGCACCACCTGCGAAATCCAGCTGGAACGGCACGGGCACCTCTCCTCCAGGGGTAATTGCATATAATACGGCCCGCTCTTCCAGGTCTCCTTGTACATCCTCAGCAGGATCTGTTCCCGGTGGCCGGATCTCCACGCTCACAATCCAGTCCTGGCGGTCATGTTCACCGGATGATACCGTGAACCTGGCAAGTTCTGTTTCGGTACATGACATCGTTCCAATGATAAGTATCAGTGCAACCAGGGTTCTGCTCATAACAATATTTTCTTCGGGTTTGTGTTTGCAGTTTTCATATTAAACGTCATGAAAATTAAGGAAAAAAACGTGCAAAGCAAAGGATTGTGCAGACTTCAAAATCTTATAGGCATTATGTGAATTTTGCGTTCTGCAACCATTATTTGGTTTCATATGCTGCCAGGCAGTCGGGACACAGGCAGTCGGTATACCGTTCCATGATCGTGATCATATCCTTCTTCAATACCTGTACCTGTTCACACCAGCAGTCATTGTCCCCATCGCAGGTAAAACGCGACGCACATTTCGGACATATTTTTATCGCCATATCTGTATTCATATTTTTTAAAGTGTCCCCAGCCAATGGACAGTAATACTTATTTTACCGGATCCTGCATCAACAGCGGTTAACAAACACATCTGCAAACAAACACATTAACATGCTGCAGCAGTTGCATAGTGTATTGTAAGAACTTAACAGGAATCACGCTGTCAGACCTCCCGTGTCATCTTCACACTCACATCCTTTATGGGACCTCCCATGGGCGGGTTCATCTTGCGGATCGTAACGGTAACGGAACGGAGCCCGTCGAGTTCCCGGTAGATGGCGTCCAGGATCCGCTTACCGATGTGTTCCAGCAGGTTGGAAGTATGCCGCTTCATCTCATCCTTCACTACTTTATAGGCCACCTGGTAATTCACCGCATCCTCCAGGGCATCGCTTTCGGCAGGTTTCGCCATGTCCGTCTCCATCTCCAGGTCAACCAGGAAACGGTTTCCTACAATCTGCTCTTCCCGGTAATGACCGTGAAAGGCATAAAACTCCATTTCTTCGATCTTGATCAGTCCCATCAATCAGGATTTTAATATGTACGTATGAATTTGCTGCTCAAAATAAGTCAAAAGATAGCGGATTTCATCATAATGACCAATTTTTAGCCTGTGCTGGACCGAGGATTGACTGATGCCAAAGAAACCAGCCGATGCAACCTGGGTCTCTTTGTACAACAACTGCCGGCAGATCGCCTGGGCAGACCTGTCGGTCCATTCCTTAATGAGCATATCGGCCATCCTGCATGCCATCTCGAAATGATTGTTCAGGTATGGCACAGGTGTGGTCAGTATGAGTCGAAGATCACCCTCCGAGATAGTGTCCAGCATCTTCCCGGAAAGAATAAATGCCTCACCATATGCTTCGTTGATCTGCTTCGGAATCGCTTCCACGCTTCCAATCCCGCAGCTCAGGCGTACATCAAAAATTTCAGGGAGCATCTCATCCACAACCAATGGCGAGGCAAACCGGTAGATACCTCCCGTAAAAGCCGACCGCAGGATCACCATGGTAGTGAAGGCCTTTTCCGGAGAAGTGATCAACTGGAAACTGTCTCCCTTGAAGATCGTCCAGTGCCCTTTCTGAATGAACCGCCGGCCCTCCAACACCCTAAATACATATTTCATGGATCGCAATAACTTTGCGCGGTCACTTAATGTGGTGGATTGCACAACATCCCCGGTAATGACGGCCTTCTTCATGATTTTGGTCGGTTTCTACTACAAATATATATTATTTTATAGATATTTATATTATAATGTTTTATTTATATATTTTAATATTATATAGATTATTTAATAGATATAAATAAAAACTACAATCCTCGCCCGGATTTGTTATTTTTGTATTCTCAAATTATCACGATCATGACAGAACCAACCGGAGAAAAGATTGAAAAGAAGTCGCTGAACTTCATACACGCATTCGTGGAGGAAGACCTGCGCGAAGGAAAGAACAACGGGCGCATTCATACGCGGTTCCCTCCCGAGCCGAATGGATACCTGCACATCGGCCATGCAAAAGCCATCCATATCGATTTTGGTACGGCGGAAAAGTACAATGGAAAGTGCAACCTGCGGTTTGATGATACCAACCCTGTGAAAGAGGAGGTGGAATACATCGATTCCATCAAAGAGGACATCCACTGGTTGGGGTATGACTGGGAAGACCGGGAATATTATGCTTCCGACTATTTCGGGAAACTGTATGATTTTGCTGTTGCGCTGATCAAAAAGGGCCTGGCCTATGTCGACGACCAGTCCTCACAGGAGATCGCCGATCAGAAAGGAACACCCAATGTCCCGGGCAAAGAAAGTCCTTACAGGAACCGCCCGGTGCAGGAAAGCCTGGATCTGTTTGAACGTATGAACAAAGGGGATTTCCCGGAAGGCGCCAGGGTACTGCGTGCAAAGATCGATATGGCATCCCCGAATATGCACATGCGTGATCCCGTGATCTACAGGATCATTAACCATCCCCACCACCGTACCGGGACCACCTGGAAGGTCTACCCGATGTATGATTTTGCCCACGGTCAGAGCGACTACTTCGAAGGGGTGACCCATTCCCTGTGCACGCTCGAATTTGAAGTGCACCGCCCCCTGTATGACTGGTTCATCGAACAGTTGGCTACGGACGATTACAAACCCCGTCAGATCGAATTCAACAGGCTCAATATCAACTATACCGTCATGAGCAAGCGAAAGCTGCTGCAAATGGTCAAAGAGGGCGTGGTCAGCGGCTGGAACGACCCGCGAATGCATACCCTCAGCGGCCTTCGAAGGAGGGGGTATACGCCTGCTTCCATCAAGAATTTCATCAACAGCATCGGCTATACCAAGGTGGAAGCCATGAATGATATTTCATTGCTTGAATTTGCCGTACGCGAAGACCTCAACAAGAAAGCGCCGCGCGTGATGGCGGTCCTGGACCCGCTGAAGGTGGTCATCACGAATTATCCCGAAGGCAAAACCGAGGATCTGGAGACGATCAATAACCCGGAAGACGAATCCATGGGCTCGCGGACAATCCCGTTCAGCAGGGAGCTCTATATTGAACGGTCGGATTTCATGGAAGATCCACCGAAAAAATTCTTCCGGCTCGGACCCGGCAGGGAGGTGAGGCTGAAATCCGCTTACGTGATCAAATGCGAAGACTACAGGAAAGATGACCAGGGAAACATTACAGAACTCTACTGCACCTACGACGAAACTACCAAAAGTGGTGCCGACACCTCGGGAAAGAAAGTGAAAGGAACCCTCCACTGGGTAAGTGCCGGGGATGCTGTTGAAGCAGAAGTAAGGCTCTATGACAGGCTGTTCTCCGATCCGGAACCCGACGGGCACAAGGATCGTGATTTCATGGAGTTTCTCAATCCAGATTCCCTGAAGGTGGTGAAAGGATACGTTGAACCCGGACTTGCTGAGGCACAACCACTGGACCATTTCCAGTTCCAGCGCATCGGCTATTTTAACCTTGATCACGACAGCAGACCGGATGCATTGGTCTTCAACCGCACGGTACCGCTGCGCGACACCTGGAGTAAGAAGAATTAGGGTATACTGCACTTAGTGCGGTCCTGCAGGGGAGCAGCGATCCTGGTTACTGCCACCAAGGGATCAAGCCTGCTGATGATTGAAAATCATAGAAATAACAGTTTTTCCTTACGGAATCTGCTATCTTGCAATATGTACACCTACGAAAAGTTCAATGTAAGGCTCTTTTCATGGTTCCTGCTGCTGCTCGGGATCATCTTTACCATTTCCGGGATGTATACTGAAGCCGCACTCTTCGGCACCCCGGGTGCCCTGACAGCGATCTCGTTTACAGGCTTCAATATTGATCCGGAAAAGATGTGCATCAGGAAATACGATCGCTTCCTGTGGTTCTACTTCGGAAAATGGCGCCCCATTCATGCACCCCTGTATGTCACTGTAGTCAGGGTAAAACTGAGCGGAAGACGTGTAACCCCCATGCCTCTGATCGCACCGGATGCGGGACGATCAACGCGTTCATATAAAATCAACCTGGTGGTGAATACACGTGAACGTTTTATTCCACTTACCTACGGCAACCGCCTCTCCATGCTGGAGGAAGGACTCAAGATCGCAAAACTCCTGAACATAAAACTCCTCGACCACACCACCAGTGAAAAACGGTGGCTGGCATAACAACGCTGGTGCCACCTGGCCAAACACTAAAATTCCCCGATTTCACCACGAGTAAGAAACGCTGGCTGGTGTAATATCGCTGGTAGCGCCTCACTGAAAGTAAAAGTCCCCGGGATTCGCACCTCAGGGACTTCTTTTTACTTTTCGCTCCCGGACAACCGGTAGCATCTTTTACCTCAGAACCAGTATCCCAGTGTAAAGATCACCTGAGTGGGACGCGCATCCAGAGCATACGGCTCTCCTCCCACAGTAAATGAATCTCCGTACTTTGTAAGGGATCCTTCGTAGCGCAAGTCAATGGCCAATTTTTTGAACAAGTCTATACCCACACCGGCCTGGTAACCCCAGGTAAGTCCGCCGGTAAGCGTCTCCAGGTCCTGGGAAATTTCTTTCAGCTCATTTACGGAACCGATCATTGCAGAACCCACCGGTCCGGCATTGATCCTGGCAGGACCTGCTTTTATACCCACAAGCAAGGGAATATCCAGCCGGTTGAACTGCACTTCAAGAAGCTCCCTTGCACCACCCTCGTACACCTGCTCTACTACGCCGCCTGTAGTGTTAAAATATAATTCAGGCTGAACGAAGAACATCGCAACATTGACCCGCGACATCAAACCCACCTGGTACCCGGTTACAGATTCACCGGTAACCAGGTCATACACCTGTGATCCTTCAGAGATCCCTGTGATATCATTCATCTGCAACGTTGAAAAATTGATGCCTCCCTTTACACCAAACTGCAACAATTGTGCATGTGAGGATACCGACAAAAACATAACTGCTATTGAAATAAATACGAATTTTTTCATGATGATTTGTTTTGATTGTGCGTTAAAATACAACTATTAAACGGGCATAAAAGCTTAATAGTTGCACTTTAGGTCCATTTTCTGCCGTTCTTACGTGTCCCTTTGTTTCCCGATTGCTCCCTGACTACCTGTTAATCCTTCAATCACAATGGAAGAGAGCATGCATCCGAAAATGGCCGGGATATACGAAATAGTGCCCGGGATCGATTTTTTATTGGGTTCCTTATCGGTAATAACAAGCAGCTGCTTGTCGACCGGTTCTGAGGAAAAAACTACCTTGAAGCCCTTTGTAATCCCCCGTTTCCGCAGTTTTTTCCGCAACAGGTAGGCAAGCTTGCAATTGTAGGTTTTTCCAAAATCTGTGATGCTGATCCTGGTGGGGTCTGTTTTGCCCCCCGAACCCATGGAACTGGCCAATGGGATACCCCGCTTATACACGCTTTCAATAAACAGGATCTTGGGCATGAGCGTGTCAATGGCATCCACCACAAAATCGTATGGAGCGGACAGGATCCCATCCAGCGTATCCTCATTGAGATAGGTCTGCATGGTCCTGATCGTAATTTCGGGATTGATATCCTTAAGCCTGTGCTCCATGATCTTTACCTTTTGGTTACCCACGGTGGAATGCAACGCCGGCAACTGCCGGTTGATGTTGGTGGGTTGCACGCTGTCATTGTCCACCAGGGTCATCTTCGCGATCCCGGCCCGGGCCAGCATCTCGGCAGCCATGGATCCCACTCCGCCCATTCCGGCAATCAGGACATGGGACTGCCTGATCATTCCGGCTTTTTCCTCCCCGAGCAGTTGCACCGTGCGGGTCATCCACTCCGGGTATCCGGTATTGCTGCTATTTGTTCCTGCCGTCACTATTACCTGGGTATTTTGAATTATGTTCCATGAAAGCTCCAGTCATGTATGCGCTTTGAAATAGTCTCCCATGAAACTTACTCCATCGATTCCATTTAAATCATTTTCCATCGAAGCTCTTGTCATTTATTCCCTGTTAAAAACGTTCCCCTGAAGCTTCCTTCAATTATCTGTGAAATATTTTCCTGAATAACTGGTGCTGCTCTGCGAGCAGCGCCTGGAGGCTGACAGACCGGAACTGTGCAGCACGCTCGTAAAGATTTGCGATATCAACCTCCGATTCGTCGGTCTCGAGAAAAAATTTCCCAGCGGGCACTTCCCGGAATGCTGCTGCGACTTTTTCCGACTGCAGCAACGGTTCCCCGAAGGAAAGCATGAACCCGAATTTCAGCAGGTCACCCGCCAGTTGTGCTCCTCCCCTGAACCCATGGATAATCAGGGGAACGGTAGGCTGATGTTCTTTCACATAACCGATCAATTCCTGGTAGGTCTTCACCGCGTGAATGATCACTGGTAACCCGGCTTTTTCTGCAATCGCCACCTGTTTTCTGAATATTTCTTCCTGGTAGTCCATCGGCATGTCGATCATGCCATCCATGCCTGTCTCCCCAATGGCCAGGACCCGGGAGTTCCTCGTTGCCTGTTCAATTTTTTGCAGCAACCGGTCCACATCCGCTTCTTCCAGGTCCCACGGATGCAGTCCGACCGAACAAGCTGCGCGTTGATTCCCATCACCGGGATCAGTATCTCCCTGGGAATAAGCAATCGCGGAAATATTCTGCAATACCCATTCCTCACCGGTAACAGCGCCCCTGTGTGCATGGATGTTGATATATTGTCCCTGCTCAGGATACATTTACGGCAGCCTGTTGATGCCTGATTCGATCCGCTTCAACACCTCTTCCTTGCCGAGGATCTCCGCCATTTGAAACAACGACGGGCCTTGTGCAGCACCCACCAGCAGTAACCGCCAGGCATTCATCAGCGCCCCCATGCCCCATTCGCGGGCTTCTATCTCTGCCTTTACCCCACGCTCAATATGTTCAGCTGTAAATGGATCAATGCGCTGCAGCAGATCCGACAGCGCCCGCATCAACTCCGGGGTCTGTTCTTTCCAGCGTTTTTTTACCACTTTCTCGTCGTAAGAATCCGGGGCGATAAAGAAAAACCATGACTGCTCCCAGAGATCTGACACAAAATCGGCCCGTTCCCGGACCAGCTCCAGGACGTCACGCACCTTCGAAGGATCAGCCTGCACCCCTTTCTCTGAAAGGACCTTTTCAAAGGATACCGTAAGCTCCTCCACGGGCGCCTGCTGCAGGTACTGGTGGTTGAACCAGCGGGCCTTGTCGGGATCAAATTTCGCCCCCGCCTTTCCCACTTTCTCCAGGTCAAAGTCACGGGTCAGCTCTTCCAGGCTGTACAATTCTTGCTCCGTTCCGGGGTTCCAACCAAGGAAAGCCAGGATGTTGATACAGGCTTCGGGGAAATAGCCTTCCTCGCGGTAGCCCGATGATACCTCGCCCGACTTCGGATCCTTCCACTCCAGCGGAAAGACAGGGAAACCGCCCTTGTCGCCGTCGCGCTTGCTGAGTTTCCCCTTACCATCAGGCTTGAGGATCAGCGGCAGGTGGGCAAACTGCGGCATGCTGTCTGTCCACCCGAATGCCTTGTAAAGCGATACATGCAGCGGCAGGGATGGGAGCCATTCCTCTCCGCGGATCACATGGGAAATCTGCATTTCATGATCGTCCACCACGTTGGCCAGGTGGTAGGTGGGCATGCCGTCCGACTTGAACAGGATCTTGTCGTCCAGGGTCCGGCTCTCCACACGCACTTCCCCGCGGACAATATCCTGCATAACGATCTCTTCGTTGGCAGGAAATTTAAACCTGACCACGTAAGGGGTACCAGATTCGACCAGCTGCTGCACTTTTGCCGCGTCCATCGTAAGGGAATTGTTCATGCCGTTACGCGTGGTGGCATCATAGGTGAAGGTCTCCTTTTGTGCCTCCGCCTTCTTTCTTTTCGTATCAAGTTCTTCCGGGGTGTCAAAGGCCAGGTAAGCATGTCCTGAACTGATCAGTTGGTCGGCATATTCAGCATACCGCTCC
>CAZOXI010000068.1:0-6471 GCA_964583445.1 uncultured Bacteroidaceae bacterium
CCTGTCCGATGAAAACCAATTATCATTATGGGATTCTTAACCGGACACTAGTGATGATATTTATAGAAACACTACTTTGCAAGTGAGCTTCCGGCACTACTCAAATCTATTGGTTGAATACCAAGCTTTACAGCAGGCGAGCCGGATTTAAACCGAAATATTTTTTGCTTCATTGCATCTTCATCAAACATGGGATCGGCAAACAACATTCCTACTTCTGCCTTACCCCTATTCTCTGATTTTATCAGATCCTGACCAGGGACGATTCCTTCAGGTGGATTCTCTAAATATATAAGGGAGTTCGAACATCTATCAAAAAAATCATACACCATATTGATTTCCGGAAATCTTTTATTTGAATTAAAGTGTCCATTGCCTTTGGGTGTGTTATAGAGAACAAACTGATCTATTTCAATATGAAACCAGCGCCGTGCAATCAATCGATCGGTTTCAAAAGCAAAATTATTACGAATGTCGCCCGGACCTTTAATCTGCATCATACGCGATCCTCGGACACCTACATTATGTGTAATAATCGTATACCCGGAAACATCATCCAGCCTGATATACCCGTTTGAACTATATATATCGTGCAGGTAATTATACTGTGCCCGGTTATTTTTACCCATTGCTGAGAAATAAATGCCATTCCCATCATGCAGCTCCAGCATCACCCTGTAGATCTCATTGTATTCAATCCTGTTTTCGCGGGAGTGTAATAGTGGTTCAATAGGTGCTACGTCGTAAGTGAGCCAGCTTTTCATCATTTCAGGGGTAATGTGCTCAATAAATGGGGCGATTTCATCCACCCGAATGCTGCTTACCCATTCACGGCGATTCCTTAACGGTTTTGCCATTACCAGTTCGTGTGGGCGGCATCCACTTATAATCATACCATTATAGGCAAGATCGTGTATGGTATTATGACTGATAAGATTGTGGCCACTTTGAGCGATAAAAATACCCGGAGAGTGTCTGTAGATGGTTCCTACGTGATGAATATAATTATTAGTTACTGTATTGTACTTATTCACATCCTTGAGGCCCGCTCCATATCCACTCAACAGAATGGCCGTACCTCCAAGATGTGCAAACACTGAACCTGATACTTCAATCCGCTATCAATGCAGGTCCAGTCGTACACCGTCTCCACTGCTCGCTTCGAAAATACAATTTTTTACTGAAGCATTCTCAGCATGCCGGAAGCGCATGACCGCATTGCCCTTATCATACATGTCCCAGTCGTGCTGCAGGCCTTTATCCCCCGGTTTCCATGTATCACGTAATCCATGCCGGAAAGTCAAACCCTCAAAATGAAGATTCTTAGCCACTTCTCCGTCCTCAACCCCTTCTATGCGTATGAACTCCTGTAAAAACGGAGCCCTGATATCTGCTGAATTCAGATCAAATTCCGGCCAGATATAAATTCTTTGTTCATCACTATTGTAGATCCACTCGCCGGGTTCATCAAGGTACTCAATGGCATTTTCCACCTGGTAAGAATTGCCCGGTGGTATGCCATAGGTAGGATCCACTGCAAACCAGGCTGTTTTACCCGGGTAATCGATCCGTTCCAAAGGCAACATATTAATAAGCCATCTATGCTTAGGACTTAATAGTATCTCAATATCCGAAGGGGTCTCCCAATCCTTTAGGTCCTCTCCCTCAAAATGGAACTCCCTGCTAAAAGTTACGGGATCTGCGTCCCAATCCAATCCCCTGACATCTTTTGGTTGTGCATTCAATCGATCCAGTACCTGTTCATCGGATGTCTTAAATTTCGGAGATCTTGATCGGGATAACAACTCCGTTCCATTATACAGCGTCTTTATCTTACATACTTTATCCGGTAATTCGGGTACCACACAGAACCACAGCTTTCCTTTAGCCTTCTCAGAGGTACCCCGGGGTGGTTTCTCACACGCTACCCAGTCTTCCAGCTTTTTACCCCCGGTAAATACAGGTGTTTCCCCCGGATACGCTTTATAAGTAATTGTGTAGTTACGAGAACCTGAATCCTCCTTATCAAACACAATGGTCTTATCTAACACATATTCCCCTCCCCTGATAAAAACAATTATACTAGCATCCAGGCCATCGGAAATCTCTGCTCTTACTCTTTTCCTGGCTCCTTCAAGGGTTGCCAATGGACCATCAGTTCTTTCATTATTTGCCTCTTCCAGCCGGCCCGACCAGTCATCATCACCAGCGGTGGAAATATAAAATACTGGCTCAATATCCGCAGCCTTTAAGGATGAAAGCATATTGACCCCCAGAAACGCAATACAAAACAAACTAATAATTTTTTGAATCATTTTCTCTGATATTTATTTTAACCATCTTTTCTCAATATTTTCAACAAGATTTGGACAGGGAGTAGCTAATTCTGAAGGTGCTGGAACTTTGGCCCGAAGTTTCTCTATCTCCTTAGTATACTTTGGGTTATCAATCTCATTGGTCCACTCGTGAGGATCGATGTTGGAATCATAAAACTCCTCTTGTCCATCCTTATAGCGTATATATCGTCCTGCTTCATTCCTTATGCTGATGTAGGGCAACCAATTGTCTGGAAGTCCTTGCTTACTTGTAAGTCCTGTAATTGCAGTACTTTCCCATTCAGCTTCCGGATTTTTTAACAGGGGCACCAATGACCGTCCGTCCAGGTGATCCGGTGCTTCTAATCCGCATAGCTCCGCCAGGGTAGGATATAAATCAAGCAGTGAAATAAAGCGCTTGCTTACCTTTCGTTCTGGTGTTACACCGGGAGCACGAACCATAAAATTAACATGCGTTCCTTCCTCCCATAACGTTGCCTTTTGCCAATGATTTTTCTCTCCCAGGTGGAAACCATGATCGGAGATGAACACGACAATTGTATTATCTTTATAAGGGCTTTTCTCCAATTCATCGAGCAGCCGGCCAAATTGCGCATCCACATAGGCTATTGTAGCCAGGTAAGCTCTGACTCCGTCTTTATGCAACCCAGCAGCTTTTACCGCTTCAACAAATTTGCTTTTCCCGGATGTCAGCTCAACCCCGAGCTCAGGCACATCTGCCAGGTCATTTTCCTTGAGAGCCGGTATAACAATTTCATCGAGGGGAAACATGTCGAAATATTTCTGCGGCACATACCAGGGCATGTGCGGATTAAAGGTACCACATGCAATAAAGAAAGGTTTGTCATGCTCCTGTTGTAAGCGCTTAATCGCATTATCAATATTGCGGGTGTCGTTCATATCCTTTTCATCAAGATGAATAGGTCCCCAGTCCTGTTCTCCACGACCAACAGAGGTAAGCGGTGCTCCCGGAGGTGCCGGATCTCTTTTATGACCAATCTTTTCGTCCCAGTACTCCTTCTGGTCCCAACCATGAGTGATCTTTCCATACGCTGCAGTTGAATAACCAGCCTGATTAAAGAAACCTGCCAGGGACAAAGATTTCTTCAGAGGTTCACTGAGATTAGATCCCGGTGTATTGTGATAGTGTCCCGATTTCCAGGGAGCCACACCTGAAGTGAATGAGGTTCTCGATGGAGAACAAACCGGGGCCGAGGTATACGCATATTTAAAATCAACCCCGCTTGCAGCTAACTCTTTAAGGTTCGGTGCTATCACCCTTCCTGTGTATCGCTCAGGGTCGCCAAATAACCAGGAGTTCATGTCGTCTGCCACCAGGAGCAGGACATTCATTGGTTTCTCAGCTTTCTGGCTATACAAGGTGGATAGTGACATGACCATAACAAAACCCGCAATAAAAAATCTTTTAAGTACCATATTCTTTACATTTTTATTTAAACGTTTAAATCAGGCTACTGATCCCGGAAACGGCCGGGATCATCAGTAGCTTATTTTAGAGTGTAGGTTGCAGTCTGTCGGATATCCGCCGAAGAGGATCCAATCAGGAACTCAAAATCACCTGCCTCAACCTTCCAGTCATCAGATGCCTCATCGAAGTAAGCGAATGCTCTCTCTTCCAGTTCAATAGAAACCTTTTCACTCTTTCCAGGCTCTATGTTCACTTTCTTATATCCCTTCAGTTCCTTCACTGGTCTGTCAACAGACGCAACTACATCCTTCACATACAACTGAACAACCTCAGCTCCCTCAACTTTACCAGTATTCTTTACATTCAGAGAAACCACAACCTTGCCATTTTTCTCGCTGACTGAAGGTTTACCATACTCGAAAGTCGTATAGCTCAAGCCATGACCAAAGGGAAACTGTGGCTCTATACCATTCTTCTCAAACCAACGATATCCCATGAATACTCCCTCCTTATATTCTATAGAAGGCACATTGCCCGGCCAGTTATTTTCAGGATACTGATCCACCGATTTCGGCAGGGTAACCGGCAGCTTTCCATTTGGATTCGCATCGCCAAACAGGATTTTAGCCAGCGCATTCCCAGCCTGCTCTCCAGGATAGAATGCAGAAACAATGGCCGGAACATTGTCCACCCAGTTTTTCATCGTAATTCCTGAAGTAAAGGTCACTACCACTAAATTGTCATTCACTTTCGCTACTTCATTAATCAGGTTCTGCTGTGACAAACTAAGTTCCAATCCCTGGAAACGATCGCGACCTTCACGTTCCATGTTTCCAGAATTACCAACATTAATCACAACTACATCCGCAGACTTCGCCATCTTAACAGCTTCTTTTGTCCACTCAATGTTCTGTACATCCCACCAGAGTTGCATCTTCGCCTTCGATCCCGTCTTCCTGTACTCCAGTTTAAGATCGTGTTCTCCTGCTGATAACGATGTCACCACCTGGTGCCACCAGTAATTGTTGTTTCCGTTGCCTTCGAACACCTGCTCACCATCGATGAACAGCCTGGCATTTCCTTCAAAGCGCAACTCGAAGATATAAGAACGTGATTCCGGAGCCTTAATCTTTCCTTCCCAGCGAACTGAAAACTTATTGGCAGATCCCACCGGACGACCTTCTTCCGGAACAAGTGGATCCTGTGTCCACTGAAAGGATACGGTAGGATCTACAGCCTTCCGCTCAGCAGATGTAAAATTGTTGTTTTTATAATAGGTAGCTGAAAGACCCTGCCTGCCATCTTTTGAAATCAGATATTCCGGATCAATCGGACCACAGCCGTTTTCTGCATACACTCCCGGGGAGAAGAGTACTTCCACATCCTCACCGAGATAATGCTTCATCCCAATATAAGGCGTGATCATATCAGCAGAATCCGGTTTGACATTGGCACTTCCACCCACCTGGTAGAGCGTGTAGTCGTAATGACCCTCATTGAAATGAATCCCGTAATCTGCATGAGGACCGATAACTGCAATTTTCTTTACTTCATTTTTATTGAAGGGAAGCACATTGTTTTGATTTTTCAATAAAGCGATGGAATTCAATGCAAGTTCCTGTGCAAGTCCTTTCATCCTGTCACTTTTAAAAACTTCCTCGTATGAAGGATTCTCGTGGTTTTCATCGAAAAGTTTGGCAATATGCATTACCCTTAGAATATTGGAAACCCGTTTGTCAATTAGTTCCATTGAAACTTCACCAGCCAGAACTGCCTGTTTCAACTTTTCACCATACCAGCGCTCACGTGGCATCTCAAGATCCAGTCCGGCTTTAACACTGGGCACTGTAGAATGTGTTCCCGACCAGTCGGAAAGCACAAAGCCATTAAATCCCCATCTGTCCCTTAAAGTCTCCGTCAGAACGTAAGGATTCTCAGCAGCCCATAAGCCGTTGATCTTGTTGTAAGAACTCATGATTCCCATTGCCTTCGCCTCTGTAACTGCAAATTCGAATCCCGGGAAATAGATCTCGTGCAGTGCCCGCTTGCTAACCTGAACATCAATGGAACCACGGTTAAATTCCTGGTTGTTGCATACCATGTGCTTCAGGTGCACCATCACATCCTGGGCCTGCAATGCCTTGACAAATGGCACCGATGTTCCGGCATTCAGGTAGGGATCTTCTGTAAAATACTCAGGTGAGCGCCCGCAGCGCAGGTCCCGGATAATATTAAACGCCGGTCCGGCTACAGCGTGATTGTTTGCAGAACGGATTTCTTCACCTACACCTGAACCAACTTTGTACACAAGTTCCGGATCCCAGGAGGATGCATAGTTGATCGATACAGACATGAAGGTTCCCGGAATGATAAATCGTCTTCCTGCCTCTTCATCCCAGCGATGCGCACGGGTTCCATAAGGACCGTGGGCGATGACGTATGAAGGGATGCCCAGCCTGGGAATAGGTGGAGGTCCGTCATACTTTAATCCTTCTTTGTTACCGTGCATGAAAAGCATCTTTTCATCCAGGGTCATCTGACCCACCAGTTCTTCAACTTTATTGTTGATCTCATCAAGATCAACTCCCGTTAATACATTTGTTTCAGGTATCTGTGGAGTTTCTGATTTTGTACATGAAATTGTGAAAGCAAGCAGAACGCCCAGAACGAAAAGTGACAGTAAGTGTTTCATTTTGTATATTTTAT
>CAZOXI010000068.1:6571-10308 GCA_964583445.1 uncultured Bacteroidaceae bacterium
TTAAGTCGAATGTCCTCGGAAGATGCTCCTACCCTGATCTCATAGCTACCCGGTTCAATTGTCCATTCCTTTTTTGTATCATCCCAGAATGAAAAAGCCTCCTCTCCAAGCTCAAATTCAACAGTTTGCTTCTCACCGCTCTTCAAACTGATCCGGGTAAATTCCTTCAACTCCTTTTCCGGACGGGGAACACTCGCTTTAACGTCGTGAACATATACCTGGACAACTTCATCTCCATCCAGTTCCCCGGTGTTTTCAATGTCAACCTGAACGCGTACCGCATTCATACCGCCTGGTTTGGAGACTGACAGGTTACTGTATTCAAACTCCGTATAGCTCAACCCATGTCCAAAAGCAAACAATACTTCCTTGTCAAACGCGTCAAAAAAGCGGTAGCCAACAAACACATCCTCCTTGTAATAGATATCGTCTGTATAGGAATAGTAACCCTCGGGGTATTGATCTGCGGATGTTGGGAAGGTGATCGGTAACCTTCCTGCAGGATTTGATTTTCCAAATACAATATCAGCAAGACCATTTCCACCCTGTTCTCCGGGATAAAACACAAACAGGACTGAAGGTGCATTCTCAATCCAGTTTTCCATTGTCACGGCACTGCCGGCAATCACGGCGACAGCGCAGTTCTTGTTCACTTCCAGGATTTCATTGACCAGGTTCTCCTGGGCCGGGAAAAGCTCCATTCTCCTGCGATCACCTGCTTCTGTCTCTCCCATCTGACCGGAGAGCCCGACCGTCAGAATAACAGCATCCGATTCTGCAGCAAGTTTTTTCGCTTCTTCGAGGTATGCTATATTTTCATAATCCCAACCGATCGAGAGATCCGCTTTCCCTCCCGTCTTGGCAAACTTCACAACAAGGTCATATTTCCTTCCCTTTACAAGATCAATGCTGCCCATATCGTTCCAGTATACCCTGCTTCCCCGCTTGTTCTCAGCAATCAGCTTTCCATCGATAAACAACTGTGCAAATCCTGATTCATTTCTTACTTCAAAGGTGTAATTGCGTGTTGCCGGGGCGGTTAAGGTTGCTGTATACTCTATGGAGAAACGCGATATATCATCAATTTCCACGCCTGCCTCAGGGATATCCAATTCGCCCACCCAGACATTACTTAATTCAGTGGTTACCTCTTTTTTAACCGGCGTTCCCTCGAACCTGGGATTACCATAATAGACAGCTTGCATACCCTCCTTGCCATCCGGTGATCTGAGGTATTTCACCGGGATATTTCCGCATCCCGATTCCGCGTAACTCCCGGGAGCATATGTAACCTCTACACCCTCACCTGCATTCGCCAGCAAACCCTGGAAAGGAGTTACCATACTGCTTTGCCTGGTCCCGAGAGAAGAGCTTCCACCACCCTGTAACAATCCGGGATGGTATTTACCATTTCTGAAATGCTGACCATAATCGCCATTCGGTCCTATCACGGCTATTTTCCTGTTTTTAGCCAAATCTATCGGCAATACATTGTTTTCATTCTTCAGCAATACCATCGACTGAGCTGCTGCCTTACGCGCCGTCTCAAGGTGTTCGGGCGAACGCAATATACTTGTCTCATACATAGGACCCTGGTCAAATACCCCTGTCCAGAACATCACCCGGAGTATATTACTCACCATGGTATTAACAGTCTCCTCTGAAACCTTTCCGCTCTCCACTGCCTCGACTAATCTCTGCCCGTACCAGTGCTCGCGGGGCATTTCTGCATCCAGACCATTCTTTGCTGCATCTACCGTACTGTGCGTTCCACTCCAGTCTGACAATACAAAGCCCTCAAATCCCCAATCGTCACGCAGCACGTCTTTCAGTATGAATTCATTCTCACAACTGTAAGTGCCGTTGACTTTATTGTAAGCTCCCATAACGATCTTCGCATCTGCGTTCACCACCGCCTCTTTAAATCCGGGCATATATATCTCACGCATCGCCCGTTCAGAAACATGTATATCCAGACCGTGCCTGTTGAGCTCCTGGTTGTTGCAGATATAGTGCTTCAGGATAACAGCTACCTTCTGACTTTGAAGGCCACGTGTATATGCGGCTGTGATCTGACCATTCAGGAAAGGATCCTCAGTGAAGTACTCGAAACTCCTGCCTGTACGAGGGTCGCGGATAATATTCATTGCCGGACCGGCATTTGCAAGTCCGCCCCATGAATTCATTTCGGCACCCATGGCCCTGGTGATATCTTCCACCATATTTTCATTCCAGGTTGCGGCCATTGCGATCGAAACCGGGAAATATGTACCAATCTGCATTTGGGGAGTTCGCTTGAATTTTCCACCAAATGGACCATGTACGATCACGAACGGAGGTATCCCCAATCGCTCATTTCCTGTTAATGCTTCCTGGTTGTAGTCAATGCTTTTTCCTACCACCTGGTGACATTTTTCTTCCAGGGTCATCCTGCCAATGAGGTCACTGACTCGTTTATCAATATCCAGTTCAGGATTTTTATAGTCCGGAACATTCTGACCAAATCCACCAATACTGATCAGAATTACACCACCCAAAACTAGCGCGACTTTTGAAGGACCTTTACGGAATAATTTCATTGTTCAAGTGTTATATTTATATTTTTTTTACCTGTCTTCGTCGTGACGCTACCAGGCATGCAAATCTTCAGCATCCGGGAAAAGGAAATCTTTCGGATGTACCTTTTTGGTATCCGATGGCTGGAAGAAATTTTCTGATTGGATTACAAGCAACAGTGCAATTACTATTGCTCCAGGGAAGATTATTCTGGCTCTCATTTTAGCAGCAGTTAGCGTTAACGTCAAAAGTACGCTAACAAAGTAGAAAATATTGATTAATAATTAGTAAATATTATCTTAATATGTAGAAAATAATCTGATTGTCAAGTGAACTTCCTCTTTCTACGGGTTGGATATACCCAAAAGTCAGACTATTGGATATACCCAAAAAGGCGGACGGCGGGTCAGACTGATATATAGGTGCAAGCTTCTTTTGCTTTGCAACCGAGTGCGTGTATCAAGCTAATTTTTATGTAAATCTCTCAGGCCCTTCATCTGAGCGCCGAAGAAATCTATCAAAATCACACGGATATGCTTCATCATAGAATTTCTGATAATTGGCACAAAAGCTCTCGAATAAGTATCTTGCCAGATTTCTTTTGCCCTGGTTGATATACATTGAAATTTCCATATACAGGGCACGTTCATTCATATCGTCGGCACTTAATATTCTTTGTGTGACTTCTTGCAAAAGAGACTGTTGATCGTTTTCCTGTAAAATATCCGTATATTGAAATAATATGTCAACGATTTCATTTGCAATTCTGCCCTTGATATTATCAAGCCAGCTATACTCAATCCCATGTAAGAACCTGCCCCGTTTCACATAAGAATAATAACTTGATAATGATTGTAGTGAATATTCTTTTATATTTTTTGTGAGCTTTTGTAATTCTAAATAATCGCAATAAACCTTTGGGGATAAACTTATATTCCAGTATCCATCCTCCAGGACAATTTCACAACCATCTAATTCATCAATGGTTTTTCGAAGTTTATTGAATAAATACCCCCTGTTATTTAATGCTTTGCTTTTTATTACACCGGGCCACATTATTTCAATAATTTCGTTCGTAGTAATGCCTTTGTTATTATTAGTAGGCTGCAGCATAAGCAAAAGGAACAGCTCCTTCGATTTTGCTGTAAATTTGTTCGTTATGTCTTCACCCTGCTTATTGG
>CAZOXI010000069.1:0-10293 GCA_964583445.1 uncultured Bacteroidaceae bacterium
GCATACGAGATATTGGCGTGACTGGAGTTCAGACGTGTGCTCTTCCGATCTGTTTTTAAAAGCTCTTCTTAACAGGTACTTTGCCAATTCAATGTAATGTTCCCTGCCCATTCCCGTGAGGGGGCTTAACTCCCAGTCGGGATTGCGTACTTCAAATGCACTCATTCACTCAAATATCAATATAATTCGTACCGTAGGGATAACGTTGCGGACGGCTCAGCATTGAATTCGCCAGGTCGTTATCCACGAATCTTTCTGCTTCCGGATTCCACTTAAGAATTCCCGGAACTTTCATTGCAATGTGACTTATTAAACAGACGGTGCAGGCTCTGTGTCCGATTTCCACGGGAGAGATCGGCTGCTTGCGTGACTGTACGCAATCGAGCCAGTTGCCATGCTGCTCATCGCTTTCGTAGAGGTGGATTTCGTGTTCACCGATCTGTGATCTCAATATCTCTTTATCACTTGCATCCAGCGCTTTGGTGCTTCCTTCCGGAATGGGATCTGAGGCAGTGGCACGGTATGCACCGCGTGTTACAAACACCCAGCCTTTATCGCCAATATACCGGATTCCATTGGGATATCCTCCGGAAGTGTAGACTGTGATTCCATTTGCATATTCCTGTTTCACCATAAAATCGCCATGCACATTCCAGTCGCCCGATTTCGGGAACTGTGCAACTGCTTCTACGGAGATCGGACCTGTATATTCCGTGTCCATTCCCCAGGCTGCTGAGTCGTAATGGTGCTGACCCCAACCTGTGATCATACCGGCACCGTAATTTTCATGCCGCAACCAGCCGGGTCGGCTGTAGTCATCCTGCGGGTGCACCAGTTTCTCCTTATAGGGAATTTCGGGCGTGGATCCCAGCCATATATCAAAATTAAGGTTGGACGGTACAGGTCCTGCTTCAAAGACAGGTCCCGAGGGATCCCCGGGCAAACCGATTTTTACCGTGTGGACCCGGCCTATTCTTCCATTTCGCACCAATTCGGCAGCTCTCCTGAACTGGGCCGATGAACGTTGCTGCGTTCCCACCTGCAGGATGGATCCCTGGCGGTGTACGATATCGCTGAGCAGACGGCCTTCAGCCACTGTCAGCGAAGTAGGCTTCTGCAGGTAAATATTCTTGCCTGCCAGCGCCGCTTCAATCGCCGGCTGTGAGTGCCAGTGGTCAGGTGTACTGATGACCACCGCATCGATATCTTTATTTAGAAGCATTTCCTTATAGTCATCGTACATTTTCACATCGACCGCGGAGTTGCTTCCCGATTTTTTATTGTAGTAATCTGCTACCAGCTTTTTGCCGTCTTTCATCCGCTTGCTGTCCACATCCGAAACCGCAATCATACGGGCCACATCATATTGCATCACACCGGGCATGTCATGACTACGGGCAATCCTGCCGCAACCAATTTGTCCGACATTAATTTTGTTACTGGGAGCGTTTTTCCCAAATACGGTTGATGGCACAATGGTAGGCACCACCATGGCGCCGACGGTGGTTGCCGTTGTCTTTTTAATGAAATTTCTTCTTTCCATATGATTGGTTTTTAGATGATAAACATAATATATACAGGAAGATCTGGTAAAATTTGTCAGCAGGTACTATTCCATTTTATATTTTTCAAATTCACCGGCGATATCTGCCTCTATGTGATCGCCGCTATGAATAATTACCCGGTAGCGCAGGTGAATTGTTTCACCTTTCTCAAGTACAGTATTTTCTCCGTTCTCCGGCCAGTACATGGGTGTGGGAGAGAAAAATCCATAATCGCGGGTGAACCAGGGCGCGGGATACCAGTCATTTGAAGGGTGCTGGAGTATGGCCATTCCTTCGGTTTTCCCCATTCTTTCGCCATGGTAATCCATCCAGGGCGACCTTTTGCCAAAAGTTTCCTTTTCACCTGATTCACCCGCTGCATTCACAAGCGTCCCCCCGTTAATTACCGCCAGGTCCATGTCCATTCTTCCACTGAACAACGAATGGTTTGTTTTCCGGATGGTCACATCCATCAGCATCTCCATGGTAATTTCAAAGTCAATGATGTATTTGTTTTCAGAAGGAACGGAAACTGAGATCAAGCGCTTGTCTTTGATGGGAGCATCTGCGCCCGGACGCTTCCAGATGCACTCATTTTCGATCGTGGCTTTTTCTTCTCCACTTTCAAGAATATCGGCCCGCAACGAAAGAATCTGGCCCCGTTCAATTCCTTCCTGCCAGTAATTTCCCCCGTTGACCTTATCACACCCAAAAAAAAGTGAACTGTGATGGGGATACATCATATTTCGCATGGAAGTAACATTGGCTTTCGACGGACCGTTCACCGGAAAGAAGAACGGATATTTTTCATATTCTGAAACGATGTAACTTGTGATCAGGTTACCATTTACCCGGAATTCAATTTTATCTCCTGCCTCCTTAGCAGTTACTTTACCCGGCTGTGCCGTGGCAGTTGAAACCATAAAAGCAAAACACAGAGCGAAAAATGAAATTTTTATCATAAGGCTTTCAATTTTATGTTGGACTTTCCAGTTCCGTTGCATATAAGTGCTGAGGGGTGAACCTCAGGAAAATAAATCAGATTCGTTGAGATCTTTTACTATCCACTGTAGAGGTCCATAGATTACAAATGTAAGGAAGAAATCAATTTTCAGGTAGTACTCAATTAGCAAGAGCTTGTATTTTATTTGCAAAGCAGGTATCTTTGATATGTGAAGTTGATGCACGAACAAATTGATTTTCCCCTGCAGTCTGCCATTAAGATAAAATGGCAAAACAAACCTCACTTTACATATCCCTGGCATTTCCATTCTGAATACGAAATAATTTATGTCATCCAGGGATCAGGGAACAGTTTTGTGGCCGATCATATCGAGCATTTTCAGTCGGGAGATTTAGCGATGCTGGGTAGCAATCTTCCACATTTCTGGAGAAGTGATGAGAAATATTATGCAGATAACAGTACAGAGAATATCCATTATATTGTCATTCAGTTTTCCAATGAATTACTGCATGAATCCCACTTTAGGTTTGCAGAATTCCAGGTGATCAGTGATTTGCTGAAGCGCTCTGCAAGGGGAATCCGTTTTTCCGGGTCCTTCCGGGAAAAAGCCGGGAAGAAAATTATGAAAATTGCAAAAAGTAAGGGTTTCAGGCAACTTATTTTGCTGCTTGAACTTCTTTATGATCTTGGGAAAGCCGATCAATATCATTTGCTTGCATCAGAGTCTTATGATGGGCAGGAGCAAGACTTTTCGAATGACAGGATGGCCAGGGTATTGCATTATATCAGCACTTCTTATCAGCAAAAAATTGAGCTGGAGAAAGTAGCAGCCATCGCTCATCTTCATCCTGCTGCATTTTGTCGTTTCTTCAAAGAGAAATCCGGAAAGTCATTATCTCAATTTGTAAACGACATGCGGATCGCCTATGCCTGTCGTTTGATCATTGAGGGGAAATATTCAATTTCCCAGGTTTGCTTCAAAAGCGGCTTCAACAACCTTTCTAACTTCAACCGTACTTTCAAGCGACAGACGGGATTCACTCCGACAGCATATTTTGATGAGTTTCACAGTTTTGTATAGTTCCTGAAACAGGGTTTGTGGTATCCCGGGTTGTAAGTAAATACTCCCGTAGAAGTGGTTGGTGAATTAAGCTAGAAGAAGAGGTGTACATTGCCATAATGGCATATCAGAGGGCATGTTGTAATCTGACTAAGCAGAACCTTTTTAGCGCATGGGTTGTTTAACTTCTTTCCATAACGAATTAAACCTGAAGATTATGAAAAGATTCAATGTCCTTATTATTATGCTCTCCTTGTTAAGTACAATGTTTTTGTCATCCTGTGAGCAGGCCGAAAATCAAATAATCGGTTTGTGGCTTTTTGATTCCCTACAGCAGACTGCGTATGAAGATGGAGAGATAACAGCTACTGCAACAGAGTATTATGCCGGTGATGAAGTGCTGCACTGGGAATTCCAGGAGCAGGAACTCCTGTTTTATGAAGGAAGAGAGAAGGAATTGGAACAAACATATTCCTGGATAATAGAAGATGGTGAAAACCTGATCCTCTCCCGGCTGGACCGGGATGACAGGGAAGATACCGAATTCACGATCAGGAGTCTGAACAGGAAAGAGCTGGTGCTGATGGACGAACAATACAGTACCGATGGAGACATCCTGAATGTTATAGAAATTGTATATACGCTCAAGCGGGTGGAGGAGTAATACCAATGTTAGATTCGTTCTGTTAAGAACTTTCTTATGTGGAAATGTTCCACTCCTTTGTAGGAGTTCACCTGTATTTCATCCAGGGATACAACTATTTTTCTGTAGTTATCTTTTATTTCCAGTAAATTTCCGAATTCTCTGTCCTTAACTTTTTGGTCGGGTATTGAAAAAGCAACCTGGACGTAGATCCTTTTTTCGCCCTTATCGGCAACAAAGTCAATTTCTCTATCAATGAGTTTGCCAACGGTTACATCAAAGCCGTTAATCAGCAAATGCAAATAAACAGTGTTCTCAAGAATCTTGTTGATATCATCATTTTTATAACCGCTAATGGCATGCCTGATGCCCAAATCTTCGAAGTAATATTTCTCGCCAAACCCAAGTATTTTTTTCCCTTTCAGATCATTTCGTTTTACCTTGAAAACAAAAAATGCTTCGCATAAATAATTCAAGTAATCCAATATCACATTGTGCGAAATTGAAATCTTCTGGGATCTCAGGTAATCGCTAATTTTCTTTGCTGAAACAGTACTTCCGGTATTATCGGCTAAGAATAAATTAAGTTTGTCAAGAAACCCGACATTCCTGATGCTGTGTCGTGCAATCACATCTTTATAAAGAATAGCAGCATAAATATTTTGCAGGTAATCAAATACAATATCATCTTTTAAATTCAAGTTGTGCAAGTAAGGCAATCCTCCGTATCGCATGTAATTATTCAACGAATCATTATTGTCGGGGAGTTTATGGAAATCCAGGAATTCAACGTAGGAGAGCGTAAATATTTTGATCTCAATATATCTGCCACTGAGAAAGGTTGCCAGTTCTCCAGATAGCATGTTTGCATTGCTACCCGTTATATAGATATCCCACTCATTCTTTCCCTGAAAATGTCTCAGGGCTTTTTCAAAGCTTTTTATATCCTGAACCTCATCAATAAACAAAAAGTTCTCCTTATCTTTTTGCTTTCTTTCCTCTGCATAATGAACAAGTTCGGTATATCCGACAATACTGTCAAAAGCCAGGTCCTCCTTGTTAATAAAAACTATGTTTGCACCTGTTTTTTCATGCCTTATCCTCTCCATTATCTGCGATAATAAAACACTTTTGCCCACCCTTCGCTGACCAATGAGCACTTTGATGATATTCTTATACATGAAGTCATTAACCTTCTCGAGGTAAAGTGGACGTTTTTTATAGTTCATATATTTGTTTATAATGAATACTATTCAAATATATAATATAATATTGATTATAACCAATAAATTAAATTTTACACCATTTATATATAAGTTGGTTAAAGGAGCTACATCTGCATGTATTTTAAAAAATGATGAATCAACATCGCTGTTGAATTCATGCAAAATCCCTGGTGCCAATAAATGATCAGTTCAGGCTGTCTTCAATTGTTTCATTCCTGAGCAGTGCGACCATGTTCTGTGCAGCCCTTTTTTGCAGTTCATCCAGGGAATTCTCGGAGTACCAGGCGTAGTGACCTGTGGCAATGATTCGTGGGTGATCCAGGATCCGGGGATCGATCTCCGATGGCAGGTCCGAATTGAATACATCCAGTCCGGCACCCCTGACCTGTCCATTGTCGAGGGCCTGCAGCAGTGCACCTGTTTCAATCACGGGACCGCGGGCCGTATTGATCAAAAAGGGTTGCTGATCCATAAGTTGAAAGGCTGTGCTGTCGATAAGATGCCTGGTCTCGGAGGTGAGGTTACAATGGATGCTGATCACGTGACTCTGACGCAGCAGTTGTTCCAGGTCGATCTTCTCCACTCCAAGGTTGATGAAGCGTTCATCCGGAATATAGGGATCCGAGGCCACCACCTTGTTGAATAGTCCACCTGCTTTCCAGGCCAGCGTACCCCCGATTCTTCCCAGCCCGATGATGCCCAGGGTTTTCCTGTGTAATTCAAAGATCTCCGGGAATGGCGCCCTGCCAAAGTGGTCCCGGAATCCGGCGGTGCCGTGGAAGAGTCCCCGGATGCTCGCATAGATCAGCGAAAGGGCATGGTCGGATACGGAATGGTTCCCATAGCCTCCG
Source organism: uncultured Bacteroidaceae bacterium (assembly GCA_964583445.1). Classification (GTDB taxonomy): domain Bacteria; phylum Bacteroidota; class Bacteroidia; order Bacteroidales; genus M55B112. The sequence continues at coordinate 6,289 of CAZOXI010000069.1, forward strand.
ACATTGGCGACTTTAACATTCGCCCGGGAACCTGCTTCCAGGTCAATATTCTCATATCCGGCGCCATAGCGGATTATGACTTTCAACTGCGGACATTTTGAGAGGAAGGAGGCATCGATCGGGGTCCAGCGCACGAACAGACCCACAGCATCGGAGGCAAAGTTGTTTTTGGCCTGGTGGTCTTCGCGGTTTCCCCTGAAGATATGCAGTTCATATCCGGAACGGGAAAGCAATTCCTTCTCATACCGGTAATGGTCATACCCGGCATCGAGGATTGCTATTTTTGAAGTATGGTGTTGCATCTAAAGACTTACTGTGGATCCAGTTAATATATAAATTAATTTTGCCTTATTCCTGGTATATCATGTTCATTTGTTGCAACTATGATGTCCCATCGCAGATTGAACTTCATGCACTTCTGAAAGGTGTAGATTCAGGCAGCAAGATAAAAATAAAATGTTTAGGGTGTGTTGGAATGCGGGTTTTCACATGAAGGAAACTCCTGGCGCACATGATCACCACATCATCAACCTTGTTGAGATTTGGTGATTCCAGGCAGCGCCAACGTATTTTGCAGTAGATCTACTGTGAAATACGTTATTCTACTGTAAAATACGTTGATCTGTTAAAAATGAAGTAGATTGCACTTAATGCTTTTTGTTGGACTTTGGTTCCGGGAAATACCGCATCGGGCTGTACCGCTTGTAAGAATCGAACACCTCCTTATCCGGACCGACCACCCTCGGATCCCCGGATTTTTCCAATTCCTTCATCAGGGCTTGTTTCATTTCCTGCTCAATGACGGAATAATTCGGATCGCCCGACAGGTTTTCCAGGCAGTCTGGATCTGAGGTTACATTGTAAAACTCAAACTCCGGGCGTTTTGCCACGGCAAGTTCAAAGAAAGGTTGAATGCTTTCATCATCATGGTTTTCAATGATAAAGGATTTTGTCGGGGCGGCATCAATATCTGTAAAGGCCCAGTTGGAATGGTGCACACCGTTCTCATCAATACCATACATAGGCCTGAGCTCATTTTCAGTACCTTTTGCCAGCCGTTGGGGAGCCCCGGCCGGCCAGCGCTCCGGTTTCATGTTCCAGATCAGCAGGTAATCCTTGCTGCGGATCATGCGTTGCGGGTACCCCCAATTCTTATATCGGGAAGAAGAGTGCCGTTCCCGTCCGGCAAAGACAAATTTTTTTTCCGGATCAACGATCCCCTCTTGGTCAGAAGAAAGGATATTGACAATACTTTTCCCTGACATGGGCAACATACCTTCGGAACTGGTTCCCGTGACCTCAAGGATCGTGGGTGCAAGATCTGCAAAGCCTACCGGCTGGTCAATGATCCTCCCGCCTTCGTATTCCCCGGGATAGCGCACTGCAAACGGTACATGGATCCCGTACTCATACCCATTTGCTTTGGCACGTGGAAAGGGCATCCCATTGTCCGAAGTAACAATAACAATGGTATTAGCCAGTTCCCCGGTTTTTTCCAGGTACTTCAGCATGCGCTGCAGGTGGAGATCAAACCACTCAATCTCCACGGCGTAGTCCAGCAGGTCGCCCCTGACAATTTCGTGATCGGGAAAAAATCCGGGAACAGTCACGTTTGCAAGATCTTTGCCCTGGCGTTTCCACGAATCCTGCTCATAGGCGCGATGGGGTTCCCGGGCGCCGTACCAGAAAAAGAATGGTTGGTCATCCCGGACATGCTCCATGAAGTATTTAAAATTCTCATAGTAGTTTGCAGCACTGATTCCATCTGCCGGTCGTTCATCTTCAGGACTTCCTTTTTTGTATTTGATGTTGCTGTGCTCAATTCCCCCGGCATTCGTCTTCCGACGCAACGAATCATTTTCGTCACGAGCATAATAGAACGGGTCCACTCCTTTGCCGGTGCGGCCCGTGATGTATCCGTTCGCTTCAAGCAGGTCAATAAACGGCACATGTTTTTTCAGCCAGGAAGAGGCGTGTTGCCCCGATTGTTCATTCTGCCAGTGGTACCTTCCGGTCACAATGGAGCTCCTCGACGGTGCACAACCCGGGGAGCCGGCGATACAGTTCGAGAAATATACTCCTTCGGATGCGATCCTGTCGAATGCAGGTGTATTTATATAATCGCAACCCGCAAAGCTTGTATGTGCAAAAGACTGGTCGTCGCTGATGGCAAACAGGATGTTGGGTCGCCTGTCGGGATTCTGTGCAGACGCTGAACTCAATGATGTTGAAAAAAGAAGAGCTATCAATATTACACGCCCTGTGAAGTAAAATTTCAAGTATTTCATATTAGCTTCTGTTGTAATTTATGCTTACAATGTACAGCTTCTTTTATTATTATCCTGTTTAAATATATATGCACAACGATGAGGATTTTGTTGGCGCAATTTGAACTACAAGTTAATATCCTGGTGAACCAGGGCATACAATTGTAAAGGTACAAGAAAATTTTAGAAGCCGGGTGGCAGTGATCGCTGGTACTTTATCTCCTGAAAAAATATACTTCTTCCATGTTTTTAATTACCTGGCGGACTTTTCGGACACATTTTTGACTAAAAATGACACATTTTTATATACCTGTTCAATCCATCATTAGTATATTTGAAAAGAACAATCAATTAAAATACCAGCTATGCGTTTATTCCTTATCAGTTGTATTGCTGCCCTGTCCATTTCAGGATGCAACATGCAGCAAAAAGAACTTCAGAAACCCAACATCATTTATATTCTTGCCGATGACCTCGGTTACGGTGATCTGGGATGTTACGGGCAAACAAAGATTGAGACTCCCCACCTGGACCAACTTGCGGCAGAGGGGATGCTGTTTACCCAGCACTATTCCGGCAGCACGGTATGTGCACCTTCCAGGAGTGTGCTGATGACCGGTCTGCATACAGGACACACTGCGATCCGGGGCAACAAAGAGTACAGGCCTGAAGGCCAGCACCCGATGAAGGCGGAGGCTTTTACTGTGGCTGAGCTGCTCAAAGAGGCCGGCTATGTTACCGGGGCCTTCGGAAAGTGGGGGCTGGGATTCGTTGGTACCGAGGGAGACCCGAACAACCAGGGATTTGATGAGTTTTTCGGATACAATTGTCAGCGTGTAGCACACCGGTATTATCCAGGGCACCTCTGGCATAACGATGAGAAGGTTTTGCTCGAAGGCAACGACCAGGCGAATCCTGAAACATATGCACCTGCATTGATACATAAGGAGGCACTGGAATTCATCGAAGAAAATAAGGATGAACCGTTTTTCCTGTTTTATCCGAATGTCATTCCGCATGCCGAGCTGATCATTCCTGAAGGAGAGATGATGGAAAAATACAGGGGACAGTTTGAAGAGACACCTTTTGTCAGTACCCGCACCGGTGCCGACTATGGTGATGAGGATTTCAGCATAGGTGCCTATTGTTCGCAGCCTGAGCCACGGACCACTTTTGCTGCCATGGTTTCACTGCTCGACCAACAGGTGGGGGAAGTGGTAGCCAAACTCGAGGAACTGGGACTTGAAGAGAACACAATTATCATGTTCACCTCTGATAACGGACCCCATAAAGAAGGAGGTGCAGATCCCGACTTTTTTGACAGCAACGGACCGTTGAGGGGCTACAAAAGGGATCTTTACGAGGGCGGCATACGGGTGCCCATGATAGCGAAGTGGACCAATACCATTGCACCCGGAAGCACCACGGATCATATTTCAGCCTTCTGGGATATCCTGCCTACGTGTGCTGACCTTGCGTCTGTCGCTGCTCCGGAGGATATTGATGGAATCTCATTCCTTCCTCTGTTGAAAGGAGAGGAACAGGAGCAGCATGATTATCTCTACTGGGAATTTCATGAGCGGGGCGGAAAGCAGGCTGTACGCGAAGGGAAATGGAAGCTGGTCAAACTGAATGTATTTGACCCGTCCAAAACCCGCTTTGAACTCTATGACCTGGAAACGGACCTGTCCGAGGAGAACAACATCGCAGATCAGCATCCGGAAGTGGTTGCATCACT
>CAZOXI010000070.1:0-8276 GCA_964583445.1 uncultured Bacteroidaceae bacterium
AAAAAACCACATGTATTCCTGTTTTCATTCAATAAGCTGTTACTGGTACCATTTGTACTTGCCATTACGGTCAACCTCCTCTCCTGCTGGCTTTTTCCCGGTTTTGGTGAAATAGCTCGCAAGGTGGTGTTGCTTGAGGCCTCCATGCCTGCAATGGCTACTATCGTGGTGATGGCGCATAAATTCGGATCTGATGATTCCCTTGCCACCGAAAACGTATTTGTGTCCACCGTATTGAGTATTGTCACAATCCCTATCGTATACTCCGGCATACAGCTTATCGACCGTTTGTGCGCCGGGTTGTTCCAGTGAATATTCCAAAGGCCGGACAGCATATACCCAGGCTTATTCAGCGCTGTATCCGGATGCATCATTTTTGTGCATTTTTAGGTTATGAACGGAATCATCAGGAACATGAATGCACTTAACAGGTGTAGGAATCCCATAACAATAAGTATGAATGCTATCACCAGGTCCATGTGCAGAATCTGAATGTCCGCTATGAGAACCGGACGTTCAGTGCCTGAATCTATATGTCCTGTATCGATATCCCGGGATTCTAGATTAGAATCTGAAAGTGCAGTATCGGAAACAGGAGGTCTTTAACCGGAATCTAAAGATCTTCTATATAGATCCGGGGTTCATGTTCAGAAATAGAAAGTCCCGTATCGGTATCTCAGGGTTCTTCTGTAGAATCTGAGAGTCCTGTATCGAAAAAAAGCGGTCCTTAACCGGGATTGCAAGCTACATCCTCTCTATGGTTAAGTTCACGAGCTACATCAAGAGTTCCCAGATCAGCAAGATAAGGATCACAAATGAATTTTATTGCTCCCTTCATTCGCAGTATCGCATTGAAAAATGTATTTTAGTGTTTTAGTCCAGTGTTTATTTTTAAGCACTCATGAAAAAACCCGCATTTTTCAGCATTTTTGGAAGTCATTGGCCTGTAGCAAATCCTGGATATAGTATGGACATATTCTTGACATAAAAAAGGGAAATAATGAAACAAATTTTGATTATACTGATATTGTGGCTGACTGTCAGCTGCGATTACACGAAGGATAAAGTATTTATTGAAGCTGAGGCATTTGAGGATTATGGTGGTTGGGTGAATGATGCGCAGTTCATCGACCAGATGGGCTCTCCCTACCTGATGGCCCACGGCCTGGGTGTTCCGGTCGAAGACGCGGTCACCAGTTTCGAGATCAGGGAGTCCGGGACCTTCCATATATCAGTGCGCACCTTCAATTGGGTAGCTCCTCATGGCGGGTCCCCTGCCCCGGGATTGTTCACCATCAGCATTGACGGCCACAAGCTGGATACTGTTTTTGGGAAAGCTCCCGATCAATGGGGTTGGGCGAAGGGAGGAACCCTTGACCTGGAAGCAGGCATACATGAACTCAGGCTGCATGATCTTACCGGCTTCAACGGACGGGTAGATGCTATTTTTCTCTCCAAAGAAGAATATGTAAATCTTCCCAATCAGCCATATAAGCTATTCCGTCTGCGCACGCGCACAGGAGCAATCCCGGATGAAATCTCAGATGAAGGGAACTATGACCTGGTAGTAATCGGAGGAGGGATTGCAGGAATCAGCGCAGCGGTATCGGCTGCACGGCTCGGACTTAAGACGGTTTTGATCCAGAACAGACCTATACTGGGAGGGAACAACAGTTCAGAAGTAAGGGTACATTTGGTGGGTAGTGTTGAAAAGAATTTATATCCGGCCCTGGGAAACATTGTCAGGGCCCTGGACGATCATCATCCCCCCAATGCTGCTGAAGCAGGTCGATACCAGGACGAGCTAAAACTTGAACTGGTTAAAAGCACTCCGAACCTTGACCTTTTCCTGAACACGCATATGAACTGGTTGGAAGTCAATGACGGCAAGATCGAGCGCGTGTACGCCATTAATACAAAGACAGGTGAACAGCACCAGTTCCAGGGGAAATATTTCGCGGACTGTACTGGTGACGGAACGGTAGGTGCGCTTGCGGGAGCGGATTTTCGTTATGGACGTGAAAGCAGGGAGCAGACAGGCGAGCCAAGTGCACCGATGCAGTCAGACAGTATGACCATGGGAAGTTCCAATCTTTGGAGATCGACAGAAAGAGCGCAAGCATCGACGTATCCTGAAGTACCCTGGGCATTGCATTTTACTGAAGATTATTTTATTGATGCAACCAGTGGTACCTGGCGTTGGGAGAGTGGTTTTGACCGGGACATTATCGAGGAGGCGGAGTTCATCAGGGACCACAACCTGCGTGCTGTATTCGGGAACTGGTCTTACCTGAAAAACAATCTTTCGGAAAAGTACGCGAATTATGCCCTGGACTGGGTTGCCTATATAGCCGGAAAGAGGGAATCCCGCAGGTTAATGGGTGATGTGATCCTGAGCGAGCTGGATATTCTGAACCAGACGGAATACGACGATGCGGCGGTAACGCTGACCTGGGGTATTGACGTCCATTTTGCAGACAGCCTGAACAGTAAGTATTATCCTGGTGAGGAGTTTATCAGCTGGTATACCCACCCGAAGCATGCCCCGTATCATATGCCTTACCGCTGTTTGTATTCCAGGAATATTGACAACCTGTTCATGGCCGGAAGGAACATCAGTGTCACGCATATCGGTCTCGGATCGCCGCGCGTGATGCGTACCGGCGGACTCATGGGAGAAGTCGTAGGTAGGGCGGCATCTTTATGCGTGGCACATGAATGCACACCACGTGAAGTATACTCGGACCACCTTGATGAGCTGAAAGCCCTGATGAAAGCTGGTGTCTGATCCCTGAACCACCGTCTGCAGTTATGTATGATTATGCATTTTTCTCAGCTTCAGCCCTCTGAAGAGCTCAAATTTCCTGTTTGGCGCATAAATCTGACGCATGTTCCTGAACACTCAGACAGAGCAATGCCCTCAAGCGTGTAAGGGCAATGCCCACAAGTATGTAAAAGCAATGCCCTCAAGTATGTAAAGGCAATGCCCTCAAGTATGCAAAGGCCAGGATGCAATGATAAATCCGGCCATTAATTCAGTGCATTCAGCCTTACTAATGCTTCAATGAAATAGTAGTCTGCATACGTCAGCGGCACATCCACCTCGGAATTCTTCGGCAGGTGGCCGACGCTGTGTTCCAGGATAAAATAATTGTTTGTTCCTGGTTCGGCCCTGTATTCGGGTGATGCCAGCGAACGCACGACCTTTTCTGCAAATGCCAGGTAGATTTCAGCCTCTTTCTCAGCAACATATCCACTAAGTTCAATGAGTCCGGATGCCAGTATGGCTCCTGCCGAGGCATCCCGCGGAGCATCAGGAATATCCGGCGCATTGAAATCCCAGTAAGGCACTCCGTCTTCGGGCATATTAGGATGGTTGATAAGAAACTCAGCAATATGGACCGCCTGGTCGAGGTACCTGTTATCCCCGGATTCGCGGAACATGGTTACATACCCGTAGAATCCCCATGACTGACCCCGTGCCCACGCCGATTCGTCGGCAAACCCCTGCACCGTCTGGCGCCCCAGCACCTCGCCGGTAATGGTATCATAGTCGACCAGGTGGTAAGAGCTATAATCGTCGCGAAAGTGGTTTTCCAATGTTTTTTCCGTGTGTGAAATGCACACATCAGAGAAAGCCGTATCGCCTGTTTCCCTGAAGGCCCACATGAGGTATTCCAGGTTCATCATGTTGTCGATAATCACCGGAAAAGTCCAGTTGCCATGGTCCCATGACTTAATGCAGCCCACGGTTTCGTTGTAGCGGGTCAGCAGGCTGTAGGCCCCATTGATCATCACCGGCTTATACGCTTCGATACCGGCAATGCGCAACCCATTCCCGAACGCATTATTGAGCATAAATCCAAGGTCATGGGTACCGGTATTATACTGTTCCTTTTCGACCAGGGCTGTCCGTGCCATGGCCATCTCCTTCAGCACTTCATCGCCGGTATATTCATACAGGTACCAGAGTGCGCCCGGGAAGAAACCGCTGCACCACCAGCGTGAATCTGATGTAACAAGTTCGCCTGTTTCCATATGGGTAGATCGTGGAAGCCGGTCTGCCGGCACAATGGCATGCATCCCTTTATATTGTTCAACTGCAAAGCTGAGTTGCTCATCGATCAGTTCAGTGAGGGGCTGCTGAGGGTCGGTGCATCCATGAACCAGCAGCAGCAGGAAAATAACGAGAGGGCTAAATCGTAACATTTATCAAGTCATTTGGTTATCAAATCAAAGATAGCCTGTTTTGCCGAAGGCACAAAGACAGAATGAAGAATGCACAATCTTCGGTTCAGATTGAATCTACTCATATTGCATCAACTAATACAATCCGAAACAATTTCAGCCTCCATCAGGCGAACTTCAGGAACAGCAGATGAACTTCCTACATAACAAATGGAATTTACGCTTGTCAAATGAGATTCAGATTACATCAGACGAACTTCAGGAACAGCAGATGAACTTCCTACATAACAAATGGAATTTACGCTTGTCAAATGAGATTCAGCCCCCATCATACGAACTCCAGGCATGGAATAAGAACTTCATGCATAACAAATAAACTTCATGCATGGAAAATGAACACATGGCATGACTGAATAATCTTCAGGGGACCTTATGTTTTCATGCAACGTTTTTACTGTCCTGAGATGATTGGAGCTCCCGCCTCCCTGAGTGCATTCTCAAGTTCCGGCAATGTTTCCCCGATCACCCTGTCCATGTCAGACTTCAGCTGCTGCAATTCCTCCCTGGCCAGTGCAAGGCTTTCCCTGTGCAATTGGGTAGGTCCGTAACTGGTGGAGAGGCCCTGTCGCGCTGCCGACAACCTGTTGCCCGGCGTGGGAACCTGTTTCTCCCCTACTTCATCCTTCGTATCCAGTCCGGTCATCCTGGTATCCAGTTCCCGTACCTCGGCTTCTGCTTCATAGACCCGTTCCAGGAGTCCGGCGGCATTTTCATCCAGCCTGAAGCAGGCGTTTTTCATCACCTGCACCTGGTTTTTTGCGTCTGTCAGCTGGTTTCTTACAGTTGCATAGGTGAGCATGGCGTCATCCAGTTCCTTCCTGAAAGTCTCCCTGATCTGCATTGCAACCGGTTCTAATACGCCCTCATAAAGGGGTTTTATCCTGAATGTTACGGGCGCCGTCAACTTTCTGACCTTCCCTTCCTGCACTGCATGCATCGATACAGCATAGGTACCGGGGGGAACCATATAACCATTGGTTCCGACCTGGAGTTTTTCTGCTCCTGCGCCTGGATCCATTCCGGCTTTAGAGGCATACCTGAGGTCCCAGGTCACCCGTTTGATCCCCTTTTTTCCCGGGGCTTGCAGGTGGTTGACAATGGTTCCGGCTTCATCGGTGACGGTCAACAGCAGGAAAGGTTCATCCTCATCGCGTTCCAGTTCAAGCGCTTCCCATCCCGGGAAGGGTATATCTGCATTTTCTTTTTCCAGTTCCTTTTCCTTTTCCTTTCTCACCTGTTTCAGCGATTGAAGGTCTTCTTTGAGGTAGTAGGTGAATGTGGCTCCGAATGGCGGGTTTTCCGCCCGGTATTCTGAAGCTCCGGGCGCCACGGTGACACTTTTAGGCTGGTACAGCCAGGCGTCCTTCACCTCAAACAGCGTTGCCTCCTCTTCAAGCAGATCCGGGGTTATTTTCCTGAGTGGTGAAATATCGTCGAGAATATAGAATCCCCGTCCGAATGAGGCGGCCACCAGGTCATTTTCCCTGCGCTGGATGGTGATATCCCTGAAGGAGATGGTGGGGAGTCCGCCTTTCAGTTGTGTCCAGGATGCACCTCCGTCGATGGTGAAATATACACCGAACTCAGTGGCTGCGAAAAGCAGTTCCTTTTTAACGTGGTCTTGCAACAGGCGCCAGACAAGGGTACGATCCGGAATGTTCCCTGAGATCAGTTTCCAGTTTTTCCCGGCATCCGTACTTTTGATGATATAGGGATTGAAGTCGCCATATTTGTGGTTGTCCAGTGCGGCATATACTGTGTTCGCGTCAAAGAGATCGGCCCTGACGTCATTGACAAATGCAGTGGCAGGGACACCTTTTACGGATCCGATCCCGGTTTTTTTCCAGGAGGCACCGCCATCTGAGGTGGCGTAAATGGACCCATCGTCGGTTCCGGCATACAGGATTCCTTCATCGACCGGCGATTCGGCCAGGGAAGTGATGGTGCTGTAGTTGGACATTGCATAGATATCCCAGGGATTATCCCAGCTCTGTTTACGGCCCATGATCGGCAATTCAATGCGTTCAAGCCCCCTGGTGAGGTCCCCCGAAATGGTATTCCAGCTGTCCCCGCGGTTATCGGATCTCCACACCCTGTAGGATGCTGTATAGATGCGGGCCGGGTCGTGCGCGCTCACGAGGATGGGTGTGTCCCAGTTGAACCGTTCATGCGGCTCATTTTTTCCAGGCTGGGGTTGAATAAACACCTGTTCCCCGGTGACCCGGTCGATCCGGTAGAGGTATCCCTGCTGGCTTTCGCCGTAGACGATCCCGGGATTACCGGGTTCGGCGGCTGTCTGGTGGCCGTCTCCACCGAGGATATGGGCCCAGTCGGCATTGCGAATTCCTTCTTCAAATACAGTACGTGAGGGTCCGGCGTGGGTTCCATTGTCCTGGGTACCGCCAAAAACGTTATAGAACGGTTCGGCGTCATCGACCGCTACTTTATAGTATTGTGTAACTGGAAGGTTGGCAATGAACCGCCAGTTTTCAGCCAGGTCGAAGCTCTCATAGATCCCGCCGTCGGTTCCCACCAGCAGGTAATCGGGATCGTCTTTCCTGAAATTAATGGAATGGTTATCGCTGTGTTTGCGTGTTTCTTTCATCCTGCTGAACGTTTTCCCGTGATCTTCTGACACCTGCATGCGCACATCCACCAGGTAGATTGTTCCTTCGTGGTGGGGTGAGGCATAGAGTTCCTGGTAGTAGTGAGGGCCTGTAGCTCCTGAGACGGTTTCAGACTGTTTCGACCAGCTGCTTCCGCCGTCGCGGGAGATAAACACCCCGCCTGTCCTCCGGTCGAGTTCAATGGCCGCATAGATAATATCCGTATCGAAAGGTGAAATGGCGATCCCGATTTTGCCCATGTTGGAAGAAGGAAGTCCGGTCGACAGTTTTTCCCACGTTGTGCCGCCATCCTTACTCCTGTGAATCCCGGATCCCGGTCCGCCCCCCATGTATGCAGCCACGGTCCGGTGACGCTGCCACGTAGCCGCATAGATCCTTTCGGGATTATTAGGATCCATGGCGATATCGGTCACCCCGGTCCACTCATTATCTGCCAGCACCTGTTTCCAGGACGTGCCACCATCGGTGGATTTATAGAGTCCCCGTTCGCCGCCGCTGTTCCAGAGCGGGCCTTGCGCTGCGACAAAGACAACACTGGAATTTTCGGGATGGACGATAATTTCCGCGATATGTTCAGATTGTTTCAGTCCCATATTTTTCCATGTCTTTCCGCCATCGGGACTGCGGTATATGCCATCGCCGTAGCCCACATGACGTCCGCCCACATTTTCGCCGGTACCCACCCAGATGATACTGGGGTCATTGGGATCGATAGTCACGCACCCGATGGAGTAGGAACCCTGGTCGTCGAAGATCGTTTCCCAGGTAACCCCGGCATTGGTGGTCTTCCACACATTTCCAGAGCCGACCGCCACGTACCATATATTTTCATTTTCGGGATGAATGGCGATATCGGCGATTCTTCCTGAAGAGAACGCCGGTCCGATATTACGAAATTCGAGTCCTTTCACGATGGAAGACGGAATTTTTTCGTCCGGGTCCTGTGCCATGAGCGCACCTCCGAGGAAAAGCATAAGCAAGCTGAGATATTTCATGAATGTTCTGATTTTGTTTGGATTGTCAACAAATATACTAAATGACGGCATACGCTCTGCATTTCCGGATTCAAATTCCTTCCGACACAGGACTGCATCCTCCCTGCGCAGAAATACATATATTCTGCACAGATATACCTTTCCCTGCACAGATATACCTTTTCTCTGCACAGATAAACCTCTTTATCCTGCACAGAACCACTTTGTCCCGGGATAGAAGGGTATTCTCCCGGCACAGCGCTACATTTATCAACTCATTTAACCAAATTAGCCTAATACAGAACCACATAGTCCAGTTATAGAAACACACTGTCCCTCTACAGAAACACATCTATACTGCACAGAAATACATTTATCCTGCACAGAACCACTTTGTCCCGGGATAGAAGGGTATTCTCCCGGCACA
>CAZOXI010000070.1:8376-10245 GCA_964583445.1 uncultured Bacteroidaceae bacterium
GCGCTACATTATCCCTGCCTGGGATCTCATAGTCCAGGCAAAGCATTGCTCCCGGTACAGCGCCACCTTCTACATACAGCTAAGCTCAATCGATAAACAGCTAGCCTCAATCGATAAATAATCCACCTTTTGTCCAGATATATAACTGTTTGGGCACATTAACAGAACAAAAAGTAATATTAATGATGAAAAAGATTGAAACGAGGATTTTCAGATTGGGAGGAATACTGCAGCTTGGTTTTCCTTATATAGGCCGCCAGGAGATAGAGGCATTTAAGCGTTTAAGCGGATTCCGTTTTTGCGGAGCAGTAAAAATGTGGCACATCAGCTATCATAAAGAAGTTTTGCGGTATCTCAACGGAGTGTATAAAAACCGATACATATTCCTGGAAGACGGAACAGACCGTAAGCAGATCGAGGATGTAGAAGCAGAGCAGCGAAAAAAGGTGGCATATGTGAAGCTTGACAAAGGAGCAGGCACGATGAATGTGAAGCACAGTTATGATCCAAAATTTTTCAAGGCACTCCGCATATTGGAAGGGTCACATTACGATTCAGAGAACAAGTATTGGACCATTCCACTGGGTGAAAACTATATGCTATTATGCAAGTCAGCAAAAGCATATGAATTTGAAATAATAGCTTCAAATATTGAGAAAAGCACAGCGCCAAATAAACATGAAATCAACGCCACCCCCCAGGAAGGACGTTCTGTTTTGAGTGAAGCAGAGATTGCAATACTTGAAAGGTTTGAGCGGGAACTATCTTTTCGCAACAGGAGCAAGCGAACAGCAGTAAGTTATGTGGAATATGCACAACGATTTATTGGTCATTTTCAAGGCAGGAGTCTGCAGGAGATAGGGAATCTTGAGATACAGGAGTACCTCAACGACATAGTTTTACGCCGGGGTTATTCCTACAGCACCCTGAACCTGCACATCAGTGCAATCAGGAGTTTCTACAACCTGGTATTCAGAATTGATTTGCAGGACATTGAGCTTCCCAGGCCAAAAGCGGCAAAGGATTTGCCGAAAGTTTTATCCATGTTAGAGATCCAGTGTATGATAGAGGGTACTGCAAATAAGAAGCACCAGTTGATTATCAGCCTGCTATATTCAACGGGGATGCGCAGGGCTGAGATATTGGCACTTAAAACAGAGGACTTGGACCTTGAATCGGGAACAATTCGGATTCACGGCAAGGGAAACAAATTCCGGACGGCATACATTTCAAAAAACCTGCACAAGCTACTGACAGCCTATTTAAAGGCGTACAAGCCTGGTGATTATTTACTGGAAGGTCAGGGCGGTCAGCAATATTCAGAGACCAGCATTGAGAAAGTGATCAAGCGATCTGCAAGGAAGGCCAGTATTACCAAGCGTGTCACGCCTCACATGCTCAGGCACAGTTTTGCCACACATTTGATTTCAAAAGGCGCCGCCCTCCCCTACGTTCAGAAGTTACTAGGGCACAGCAGCATAAAAACCACCATGATCTACACCCACGTCGCCGACAACGATTTAAAAAACCTGCCCAATCCCCTCGACGACATGAATCTCTAATCCATTTAAGTACTTTTTGTCGACGTACATACCTGTAATGAAATAAAATACTTAACTTTATTCTACTTAAAAACAAGTTGTATGCAAGCCGAAAAAAACACAGAACAATGATTTTTTGCTGCACTATGAAAAAAAGTAAGGAAAAGCCAGCCCACAAAAGCAAGAGTGTGGCTGCCCTTCCCTTCAACCGTCCCTTCGCTTCCACACACATGCTTTTTTTGCCAACCCGCCTGCTACTAATAACTATTCATTAATTTTAAATTAACTTTGCAAATAAAAAATGTATAAAACTCAGAAATCTTATATT
>CAZOXI010000071.1:0-10042 GCA_964583445.1 uncultured Bacteroidaceae bacterium
CACCTGAAAAAACAACACCGAGAGCAGTTGGTGGTCCTGTGGAGGAAATTATGGCTGCTGTCCGAGGAGAAATCCCCAGATGTGGTTCCAATTTTGATTATGCCTCGCGATTGACTGAGATTGTTTTGTTGGGGACGATTGCTATCCGTTCAAATAAAGAGGTGAATTATAATCCTGAATCAATGACTTTTACCGATAGTTCACTTAATTCGTATATTATGGAGCCAGCAAGAAATGGCTGGGATTATGGTAATAGTATTCTTTGATCATTCCTGTAATAACTATGCAGTAGATTAACAAGAATGATCAAAATATGTCTTGTTGAAGGCATCTGTAAATCGTATTGCAGGTGCAGGTTTAAAAACAGAATGTTGCGATTTAGTGAGCAGTATTTCAGCTTGTAACCTCTTGTAAGAGGGAAGAAATATATTTCATCATTTTTAGCTAAACCATAAATTATAGACGATTGAAAAAACTTTATAAGAAAGCCTGGTGGGCGGCTATTGCGGGAGTTGTTATCACAATAGTGTTTTTCGCTGGAATGAAAAAGATATTTGTTGTAACAAGTTCGGACAATTACTGCATGAGTTGTCATGTACATTCACATGCTGATAATGCATGGAAATGGTCCACACATGTAAACAATGATGGTGGAGTAATTGTGCATTGCGTTGAATGTCATTTGCCTCCAAAGGATAACCTTGTAAAATTTACATTGCATAAAGCTCGTGCCGGTGCCAGGGATGTTTATTCTTTTTATTTCAAAGATTCATCTGAAATTGATTGGGCAGCAAAAAGCACACCGGAAGTTGCATCTCATTTTGTTTACAAGGAGTCCTGCCTTAAATGTCATTCAAATTTATACCCGGTTACCATTAGTGATGAAGGTGCTGATTCTCACCTGCGCTATGAAATGGATGCAGAAAACATAAGATGCATCAAGTGCCACATCAGTGTAGGACATTATGACCCGTTGGCACATGCCTCAAATGTTGAATTTGGTGCAAATGTAGTTGCTGATACGATTTACCTTGAACCTGAGAAGGTTGACTCTTTTTCAGAATACACAGAGAAAATTCCGGGAACAGCAGTATCATTTAACATGATACCTATCCCAGGAGGTACATTCCTTATGGGAAGCAACGGAGGTATGTCCTTTATTGAGCCAGATGAAGTGCCACCACTTAAAGTCAAAGTTGATAGTTTCTGGATGGCTGAGATCGAAGTTTCATGGGATGAGTACCTGGCTTTTTTCAATGCCACTGGCTCACAAGGTCGCAAGGAAGGAACCGGTGAAATAGACGATCAGTCAGATAAGGAAGTTGATGGAATAACCGGGCCTACACCTCCATGGGGAGCTCCGGATCAGGGATGGGGCAAAGGGAAAAGACCCGCCATCACGATGACTCATCATGCAGCAACTGTTTATTGTCAATGGTTGAGCAAAGTAACAGGTAAGAATTACAGATTACCTACTGAAGCCGAATGGGAATATGCAGCCAGCGCAGGCACAAATGGCACCTATTTCTTTGATATCAGTCCGGAAAAATATGTCAGAGAGGGTCTTGTTCGTAAAATATTTGGAGTGGACACTGCCATCATGAATTCATATGTAATTTATGAAGAGAACAGCTCAATGAAAACCCAGGAGCCTGGCCTGGTGAAGCCAAATCCATTTGGGCTGAAAAACATGCTGGGGAATGTGGCTGAGTTCTGTTATGATTATTATGACCCAATCGTATATCGTAAATATCCGTCCGGTATGATCAATAATCCATTTGGCCCTCGAACTGGAGAAGAGCATTCTATAAGAGGAGGTGCTTACAATCATTCAGCAAAGCAGGTTAGAGTTGCCAACAGAGATTATACAAGAACCACCGAATGGCTTGTTACCGACCCACAGATACCCAAAAGTATTTGGTGGTATTCTGACTGTAAGAATGTTGGATTCAGAGTCATATGTGAATATCCGAATAAAAATAATTAGTCGTAAATAAGGGGGCTGTAGAAATCGTTAATGAAAAAAAATAACATTATGGATCGCAGATCATTTTTAGGGAAAGCCGCTGCTGCAGGAGCAATAACAACAATCGGTGTAGCCGGTCTCCAGGCATGTAAGAAAGAAATGACCAATGAAGAGCTTGGGTTACCCCCATTGCTGGATCAGGCTCCAGACGGAAAAAAATTACGAGCAGCTCTCGTGGGGTGTGGTAACAGAGGTACTGGTGCAGCACTCAATTTTCTCGCTGCAGGACCAAACCTTGAGTTAATCGCCCTGGGTGATGTATTGTCTGATAAAGTTGAAGAGTGCCGGGTAAAATTGTCAAACAGCAACGTGGATATTTCAAAAGAGAATTGTTTTTCAGGTTTTGATGCCTATAAAAAGATTCTTGATATGGATGTTGATATTGTGCTGCTTGCAACCCCACCAAATTTTCGCCCTGAACATCTGAAAGCATGTATTACAGCAAAGAAACATGTCTTTATGGAAAAACCTGCCTGCGTGGATCCTGTTGGGGCACGTTCGATTATGGCTTCCTCCCGAAAGGCCGAAACGCTTGGACTTACGATTATTACAGGGACACAGCGTAGGCATAAAAGAGATTATATTGAAACATATAAAAGAATTGCCAATGGAGAAATTGGTCGACTTATTTCTGCCAGGGCATGGTGGTTGCAGTCCCATGTGTGGTTCAGAACAAGGGAAAAGGGATGGAGCGATATGGAATATATGATTCGTAACTGGAATAATTTCACTTGGTTATCTGGCGATCATTTCCTTGATACACATGTTCATAATATTGATATTATCAATTGGTTTACAGGCAAAGGTCATCCAATTAGTGCAGTTGGTTCCGGCGGACGTGCCAGGAGAGTGACAGGTAATCAATACGATTTCTTTAATGTTGATTTTGATTATGGTGATGCCTTTCATTCCCAATCTTTTTCCAGACAAATTGATGGTTGTGAAAATGGTATTGGTGAGATGATTATGGGTACTGAAGGACATACAAATTGTGAAAACACGATCTATCATCCTGATGGAACTGTGAAATGGAAATATGAATATCCTAAGAATGCCAATGGTGTCAGTTCCGGTGTTGTAAAAATTTCACCTTATGTTCAGGAACATATACATCTTGTAACAGCGATCAGAACAAATAAACCGGTGCAGGAGGCTGAGCGTACAGCTGTGTCAACACTTACAGCTGTGATGGGCAGAATTGCTGCATACTCCGGGAAAAAGGTTACCTGGGATGAAATGATGAACTCTACCCTGCGTTTGGGACCAGAGAAATATGAAATGGGTGATATAAATATGGAATTTAAAGTGCCGCTGCCCGGAACGCAACATAAAATAAATTAATTTTCATTTTATTTAGCCATCATATTCAAGATGTTTGTAAATGGTTTTGATTTTGAAATATTGAGTACACATTCAGCTTATATAAACTAATACGAACCAACTAATTATTATCATGGAAAAGAATTTCAACAGACAAAGACTATTTTTCGGTAGCTGCTTTGCATTGCTTGTTACATCGCTGACCTTTGCAATGCGAGCCAAAATCGAAGAGATTTTCGGACCTGTAACAGATGGAGGTATATTTGGATTATCCAAAGAGGCGATCGGATGGGCATTCAGCCCCGCTTTCTGGGGGTTTACAATCGCAATGGTCATCGGTGGATTTATTATTGATATTGTTAAAACGAGAACCATTGTTTGGGCTGCTTTTGTTTTGCAGCTTATCGGTGCAATTCTTTTTATTCTGGCGAAAGATAAGGAGACATTGTTTGTGGCCAATGTTTTTATTGGTTTAGGGAATGGTAGTGTAGAAGCTTCATTTAATCCTCTGATTGCAACCATTTATCCTAAACAGAAATCAAAAATGCTCAACAGGTTCCATGTCTGGTTCCCGGGAGGTATTGTTATCGGTAGTTTGCTGGCATTCTTCCTGATGGATAAAATGGATATTTCCTGGCAGGTATACGTTGGTCTTCTGTTTATCCCACTTGCTATGTACGGAATTCTATTCCTTGGACAAAAAATTCCCGAAACCGAGAGGGTTTCCAGTGGTGTAACCTATAAGCAAATGCTTGATGCTATCGGAGCACCCGTAGTGGTTATTACAACCATGACTATGATGTTTCTCCTTGCAGTGAATATTATACATTTTAATCAGGGCTGGATGTACCTGCTTGTAATTGGTGTTGCCTCTGTAGCATCAATCATTGAAGCTGGTGTCATCCGAAAAGCAAAAATCATTTTCCCAGTCATATTTTCATTCATGTTGCTTACTTCAGCAACAGAATTGGTGACAAACCAGTGGGTGAATGCATTGCTTGGTAATGCAGGAGTTAGTCCGATGCTTATTTTGGCATTGATTTCCGGAATTATGGCGGTTGGTAGATTCTTTGCCGGAAGCCTGATTCATCGTATTAACCCCACAGGAGTGCTTTTACTCTCAGCCATATTCTCAGCCATTGGTATTTATACACTTAGCTATGTTGATGGTGCAGCAATGACTATCGTGGGAGCAATCTTCTTTGCCATCGGTGTTACATACTTCTGGCCCACCATGCTTGGATTTACTTCAGAATATATCCCCAAAAGCGGTGCACTCGGTCTTTCATTGCTTGGAGGAGCAGGATTTGTTTCTGTTGCCATGTTCCTTCCTGTAATGGGTCGCGTCCTGGAAGAGAGCGGTACGGATGTAGCGCTTAGAAGCGTTGGTCTGCTGCCAGCTATCTTAATTGTGGGTTTTGCAATATTATTCTCAGTTTACAGAAAAAAGAAACCAGAACAATTACAATAGAAAGTTCTTGTTCTCATATAAAAAATATATTTGATATGGAAAGAATTAAGCATGGTATGATAGGCGGTGGTCTCGGGGCATTCATTGGGGATGCTCACAGGCGTGCCAGCAGAATTGCAAATGATTATAACCTTGTAGCAGGTGCATTTGACGTGGACTATGAACGTAGTAAAGAATTTGCCAGGTTGGAAGGTATTGACCTGAACAGGACATATGCCGATGTTGATGCCTTTATTGCCGGTGAATTAAAACAAGCTGAAAATGATAAAGTAGAAGCTGTTTCGATCGTTACACCGAATAGCCTGCACTTTGATGCCGCAAAAAAATTGTTAAACAATGGATTTCACGTGATCTGTGAGAAACCGATGACAATGTCCGTAGATGAGGCTGTTGAGCTTCAGAAAATTGTGGATAAAACAGGCCTTACATTTTGTCTTAGCCACACCTATACAGGTTATCCTCTGGTTAGGGAAATGCGCAGGATGATTCGGGATGAAAAAGCAATCGGTACCATTCAACGTGTGGATGCACAGTACTATCAGGGATGGGTGAATCCCCTGATGCATGGTGCTGAAACTCATCTGAGCATATGGAGGCTGAAACCTGAGGTTGCAGGTATTTCGAGTTGCATGGGAGATATAGGTGTACATGCATTTAATTTGATTGAATATACAACCGGATTAAAAACAAAAAAGGTACTTGCAGATCTCAATAAAGTTGTACCCCAAGCGGAGCTTGATTTGGATGGAACCGTGATGATGCGGTTTGATCAGAATTGCCTTGGAGTAGTCAGATCCAGTCAGATGGCAACAGGTGAGGAGAATAATATCAGTATTGCTGTTTATGGATCGAAGGGATCATTAAAATGGGAACAGGAAAATCCAAATTATTTAACCATGCTCTTCGACGATAAACCCAGGCAGATTTATAAACCCGGGAACCCATATCTGTCTGATTTTTCAGCCGCAGGGCATACCATGCCATGTGGCCATCCGGAAGGAATTTACGAAGCTGTTGCAAACCTCTATAAAGGAGCTGCAAAGTCTATCAGGGGTGAGCAGATCAGTGATGGCGAATTTACCAATGTTCTGGATGGAGTCAGGGGTATGAAGTTTATTGAAGCTGTTGTAAAATCTGACAAAGATGAGAATACCTGGATTGATATTTAGTGTCTGTCCATAATGTTCTATATTTGCGTGTCCTGATCCTGGACATTATGATTCAGCCACTTGTATTTGTCGGCGCACTTTAATTATTTATAATGACAATTTCAATTGTTCTTCCATTATATAATGAAGAACTTCTTGTGAATGAATTAATTAACAGGGTGGAAGATGCTGTAAAAAACATCTCCCACCCTGTTGAAATATTCATTGTTGATGATGGAAGTACGGATAATACTCTTGCGATACTGCTTTCTGCCCGGGAAAAAAACAGTCAAATTAAAGTCCTGTCCCTTTCCCGAAACTTCGGATTACAGGCAGCTATTCTGGCAGGTAGTGAACATGCCGAGGGTGATGCCATTCTCATAATGGACGGAGATCTCCAGGATCCTCCTGAATTAATACCGGAGCTTGTTCAGAAACTGGAAAGTAATGAAAATGATCTGGTGGTAGGTCGAAGAATATCCCGTGTGGAAAGATGGCCAAAGAAATTGTTCATCAACCTGTTTCATAAAATTGTTGAGCCACAATACTCAGTCAATAAAAATTACGATACAGGCAATTTCTGTATTATGAAAAAAGCAGTATTAAACGGCATTTTAAACGCAGGTGAGAAACAACGCTATTTTCCCGGACTGCGCTCATATGCTGGCTTTAAAGTTGCATACATAGACTACGATCGTCATGAAAGAAGAAGCAGCAAATCAAAAATGACCTACCGCAGGTTAATCTCCATGGCGGGAGATGCATTATTTTCATTCTCCAGGTGGCCTGTTAGACTCTGTTTAATTACAGGATCAGTAAGTCTGATCGTTCTTATCATTGCACTTATTTATGCATTGATTTCAAAAATTATGGACCTTGCCCCTCTTGGATGGTCTTCGACCTTTATTAGCTTGTATATCTTCGGAACGTTGCAATTGCTATTTCTTGGAATTATTGGTGAATACATCTACAGAATCTATAAGGAAGTACAGAACAGACCTCCTTACATAATCCGGAAAATTTATAATTAGTGACTGCAAGAAAACTTAGTTTTCGTTTCACGGAGCTCGCAAGCTCGGTTCTTTCGGGCACTAATTAATACCTATCCTTAATGTCTGCTTGGCATCAACTACCGGCTTACCGGCTCATCTGAAGTGCGTAATCTGCTTCGTTTTTTAAGTCTTTATCTTTACTCAATTCTTCGTAAATCGGTTTATAGGAATCATTTGCCATCCATGCAAAATCTTTCAATAGCAATTTTTTACTTTCATTGCTTACCTTGCTTGATTTCAATGAACTTTTAATAAACTCATGGTATTTTTCAATTTCCTGTGGGTTATCTATATTTTCCCTTACCATATCACGCAGGGCAAAAAAGAAATTGTTTGATTTCCCAATTTTATAATCATTCATCCTGTTACTAATCACACTTAAATCCATCCTTTCATAGTAGGGCCATTTAACTGTTTCTGTTTCTGTAGGCAGCCCTTCAGGAACTTTTTGGGTAACTTTCCCTGTGGCAGCCCATTCAGCACCGCGTTGCAGGGTTGTAATAAATCCGGCACATTGCATGGCAGGATATATCAATTGTCCATTCCCGGCATGACCAATAGCTGTGTGGAATATGCGCCCTTCTCCATAGGTGATAGTAAACAGTACCGGTTCATTTCTTTCTGTGCCTCTATATTCTTTATCAGCATAGGCTGTTGCCAGGATTTCCATATTTTTGGCAGGTCCTCTTAGCTCAGAATATAGCTCATCCTTAACGTGCAGCCATTTTTGGGGAAGACCATTCATTATCGGATGTGCCGGCTTAAATGTCTCCACAACATATTCATGCTGCGGGCCATGTGATCCTCCTCTTCCGGGGGAATCATCCCTGACTACTTTCCCATCTTTTACATAAACATACGGACCGGAATTTTCGTTCCTTTGACCCCATCCGCCCAGGCCGATAATCTCATTGTATTCTTTCCATTTGGAGAAAGCATTGTCGGACGCGTGATAGACAACAACACCTCCTCCATTTTTTACAAAATTCACAAAATTAGTTTTAGTTTGCTCAGGCCATTCATCTCCGTTGTAATCGAGTACGACAAGGTCATAAGGGGTGAAATCCAGAATGAAATTTGACATATCCTTTCCCTTTCCGGGTGATGAAGCTACATCAACTTTGAAAAGGCCGGTTGTTTTAAGGATGCCTTGTAAAGCAATATGGCTTCCCTGCCAGTTATGGTTATTCTGTCCTGTAATCAATAATGTATTGATCTCAGGTTTTTGGGCACATGAGAACAGGCTTAGCATGACCACCAGCGAAATGACCACCTTAAAGGGTTTTAAACTTATATTTTTCATTTTATTATTTTATTATTATTAAATAATCTTAATTACCAGACGATTAAACCGGAAATTTCCAGGGAGCCCGATAAGGCCTCTGAAGTAATCTGTTTCCATATTCACTGTTTGTGAATACTTCTTTATCAGGGTCCCATTTCAGTTTCTCTCCGGTAATAATTGCTATCTCGCCAAGTAAGCCAACACTAATAGACCTTTGTCCAATTCTCGCCGGAGTAATGGCTTCCTCACGCGATTTTACGCATTCGACGAAGTTGCGATAATGGTCAAGACTTTTATAAAGAGGAGTTCCATCCCTACCAATATTTTCACTCAGAATCTTCGGATCTGAAGCTTCAATTCTTCCTCCTCTGTTTACATGAATCCATCCATCTGATCCATACCAGCATGTTCCCATTCCGGTTTTAATTCTTGACCGGTTTGCAACCCTGATTTTTGCTCCATTTTTATACGTAGCAATAAAATCATACTCTTTAGGTACATTATATATGCCATCAGGATTTGAATGACCCGTACCTTCAATCTGAACTGGTCCGGTACGATCAAATCCAAGTCCCCAGTGTGCAATATCAATGTGATGACCGGCCCAGTCGGTCAGTTGTCCGCCTGAGTAATCCATGATCCAGCGCCAATGGAAGTGCAAAACACCTCGAAATGGGACTTTCTGAGCAGGTCCGAGCCACATGTCCCAGTCAAGCCCTTCGGGAGTTACCATTGGAGGCGGGTTGCCAATGTAATGTCCTCCATCAGGGAGCCCAACTTCGGTATAGTCAACCTTACCAATTGCACCATTGAATACTAACTCGGCGCCTTTATGAAAATTTGCCACCGAACGCTGCCAGCTTCCCATTTGCCAGATAATATCGTTTTTTTCTACGGCATCAACAATCGCACGGCCACCAGCGATTGTTCTTGCGAGCGGTTTTTCACCATAAATATCGATCTTTTTATTAGCGACTGCACAACCAGTAATTGAGTGCCAGTGATCCGGCAGTCCAAGAACTGCAGTATCTGTTTTTTCTTTTTCCAGAATTTCACGAAAATCTTTATAAACCCGGCAATCAGAATTTCCATAATGATCATCAATCATTTTCTTCGCTTTAGCTGCTTGCGCATCATGAACATCACAAACGGCAACGATTCTCATATCGTCCATTTTTAGAAAATGATTCATATCTCCTCTACCCTGACCTCCACAACCGATCAGTATCATGTTAATCTTATCACTTGGGGCGATATATCCCCCACGACCGAGGGCGGATGCTTTAATGATAGTAGGAGCAAGTCCAATACCAGCACTTGCTAATGCAGCCTTTCTTAAAAAATCTCTTCTTCTTTTGTTCATGATTTTTGTAAATTATATTTCAGACACATAAGGGTTAGACTTTTGTGCACTAAAAAAGCGTTATTTATTGATTATGGTAATATCAAAACTATATTCTACGAAAAAGCAATGCTAAAATAATTATTATATCCTTTTATTCCTATAATACTTTAGTGTCTGTCCATAAAGTCCGATAACTGCGTTACTGCAAAAATCTTAATTCCTCGAATACAATAGTATACTGCCTCATAAGATTTTTGCGCGCCTTGTTCTCGAACTTTGACTTCGTCGAGCCCGCAAGCTCGGTTTTGATCCAGCCACGCCGACTCTATTGACAGACTATTTAGAGTTTGTCCATAAAGTCGAGAAAAACTGTAATTTTTTCTCACTGATTTTTC
>CAZOXI010000072.1:0-9979 GCA_964583445.1 uncultured Bacteroidaceae bacterium
TCTCCCCATTTACCGGCCGGGGTCCGGTTGATAATGAAATCGTTAAATGGATGTCCATCCACCCTGATCGGCTCGGTCTGTGCAGTTGCAAAATATCCCGGACCGATCCCGTTGATCTGGATGTTGTGTCTTGCCCATTCCGTGGACATGTTTTTGGTGAGCATCTTCAAACCACCTTTTGCCGCTGCATAAGCCGAAACGGTGTTCCTTCCCAGCTCGCTCATCATCGAGCACATGTTGATGATTTTACCATGCCCGCGATCAATCATTCCCGGGACGATGGCTTTGGACATGATGAAGGGACCGGTTAGATCCACATCCAGTACTTCCCTGAATTCATCGGCTTTCATTTCAAGAATCGGAATCCGCTTGATAATCCCTGCATTATTAACCAGGATGTCAATAGGTGCAACCTCCTTCTCAATACGCGGGATCATCTCGTTCACTGCCGCTTCATCGGTTACATCAAGTTCGTAGGTGCTGACATCAATGCCATTTTTTTTGTAGGCATCCCTGGCAGCATCCAGCTTATCACTGAATTTATCGTTGACAATGATGTTGGCGCCGGCATTGGCAAGACCTGTTGCAATGGCCATGCCCAGTCCGTGTGTTGCTCCGGTCACCAGTGCCGTTTTTCCTTTAAGATCAAATAGTTGTAGTGACATATTTTTGATTTTTTCTTGTTGTTTATAAAATACCCTGTAGTTTACCTGAGATCCCGGGGACCAAATGCGTCCATGTCGCCGTAATCAAGGTTTTCACCGGCCATTCCCCAGATAAAGATATAGTTGCTGGTCCCTGCGGCGGCATGAATCGACCATGAAGGCGATACAACAGCCTCTTCATTGTGGAGCCAGATATGCCGTGTCTCCTTTGGATCACCCATAAAGTGACAAACAGCCTGGTCATCCGGCACCTCGAAATAGAAATAGGCTTCCATCCTCCTGCTGTGCAGGTGAGCCGGCATGGTATTCCAGACACTGCCCGCTTTGAGCTCTGTCATCCCCATCTGTAATTGACAAATATCCACCACGCTGTTCACGATCAGCTTATTGATCTTCCTGTCATTGCTCGATTCCAGGGCTCCAAGTTCAACGGTATCCGCATCCGCGAGCGTAATATGTTTCGTTGGATAGGATTTGTGAGCCGGTGCCGAATTGAAATAGAACCGCGACGGCTGGTCTGGTGACTCACTCTGGAATTTCACTTCTTTGGTCCCTGCTCCGATATAGATCGCTTCCTTGTATTCAAGGGGATATACTTTTCCGTCCACCAGGACCGATCCTTTCGGACCCACGTTGATGATGCCGAGTTCCCTTCTGTCACAGAAGTGACCGGCCTTTAGCGGATCAATTGCCTCTAATTCAAGTGGTTCTGAAAGAGGAACGGCACCTCCGACAATAAAGCGGTCATTCATAGAGTATACCATGTTCACATCTCCGGGTGTCATAATGTGTTGCACCAGGAAATCTTTTCTCATCCGTTCAGTGTCGTAATGCTTTGCATCATCGGGATGATTTGAATAACGAATTTCATAATTTGTTGCCATATCTGTTTTGTTTTACTGTGTTACTGTTGTTAATTTTCTCATCGTACTCTCCCTGAACAATACTTCGGGATCAATGACGACTTTTGTTCCGCTCTTTGTGACCTTCTGCTCAAGGAAAAGTCGTGCCGCCTGCATGCCAATCTGGATACCTTTCTGGTCCACTGAGGTCAACGGCGGCGTAATATGAGGTGTGAATTCTTCGTTGGCGAACCCACTTACTGCGATCTCCTCTGGAATGCGGTAGTTTTGTGCCAGTGCTTCAAGAAGAACACCGTGGGCCGCCAGGTCTCCGGCGCAAACAAATGCATCGGGACACGGATCCGATTGCATGATTTTCCGGAAGGCCAGTCTGCCTCCCTCCCTTGTCATTTCAGTTTCAACGATATGCGAATGTATAATGGGAGTACCATACGCGTTTAATGCTTCTAAATATCCTGATTTTCGCTGGTGATATACGTTGATCTTGTTGGAACCACCGATGTGGGCGGGATGACGATATCCCTGTTCGAGCAACTTTTGCGTGATTTTTTTTGCTGCGGCATGGTCGTCGATGACCACGGAATCAGCGGCGAGTGTTTCCGGTACCCTGTCGAAAAATACCATCCTGATCCCACTGCCCATCAGCTGTTCCAGGTGATCGTAGGCCGTTGTTTCCATTGACAGCGACATGATAATTCCGTCTACGCGTGCACTTATCAGCGTCTGGAGTGCTTCTTTCTCCTTAGCAAGGGATTCATTGGATTGGCAGATCATCAGGTTAAATCCTGCCAGGCTTAGTTTTTCTTCAATCCCCACGATAATGTTTGAAAAAAAACTTCGGTTGATGTTGGGGACGATAACCCCTGCCGTGTTGCCTTCTCCTTTCCTGAGCGAAGAGGCCATCACATTAGGCTGGTACCCTGCTGATGCAGCTCTTTTCTGCACCAGGTCGCGCGTTGCGGCGCTGATTCGGGGATTGTTGCTGAGCGCACGGGAGACCGTGGATGCTGATATCCCCAATTCACGCGCGATATCGTGTATGGTGATATGTCGCTTTTTACCGTTCATTTATGCAAATGTAAACAAATACAATCGATTGCACAAGCTGTGTATTCAAAATCTTCTGTGAAAATTGCAGCTTTTCTTTATATTTGATTTTTGTCAGTACAGAATCCGGTTGATGCATTGGCAGGTTGCCAACGCCAGCATGTAGTTTGTTTTTGCGTCAGTGAGGAATTCAAAGGGTCGGATAAACATGTTGATTACTGGTATCCGGGTGTATTTTGACCACGGATCCTGTCATCCTGATTGACAGGGTCAATTATCAAAATAAGTAACTATGAGCAGGTCCAATAAAGTACTTCATTTGATCTTTGCAGGTATCGTTGTGGTGGAACTGGCGAGCAGATTGATGGATAATGCTATGCCGGAATATTTTGTGAAGCCGCTCATTATGGTTTGGATTGCCGTTTATTTCCTGCGCAATGCAAATAAAGGGTCATTCCAGGGATGGGTGCTGCTGGCATTCTTTTTCAGCTGGACTGGTGATATGTTCCTGATGTTTTCCAGTGGATATAACAACGAAATGACCTTCTACTACGGGCTTGGAGGATTCCTGCTTGCCCAACTCACCTATATTTTAATCTTTCTTCTCAGTGCAGAAAATGACATCAAAGGCCTGTTACTGAGAAATCCGTTGTGGCTGATCCCGTTTCTGGTGTATGGTGTGCTGATCTATCGCCTGTTGTATCCTGAGCTTGAGGGAATCATGGCCCCGGTGGTGCTGGTGTATGCCATCTCCCTGATCGGCATGTCACTGGCTGCGCTCAACCGGCGTGACAGGGTGGATTTTAACAGTTTTCGTCTCGTTTTTGCCGGATCGCTTTTCTTTGTTGCTTCCGGTAGTTTGATTGCGATCAACAAATTTCATACTGAGATCCCATTCGCCGGTTTTCTGATCATGCTAACCTATATAACGGCCCAGTACCTGATCATGCGCGGGCTCATCCTCGAACGGGAACGTCCGGCAGGGAATAATTAGTTACACCCGGTACTTTGCTGGGGGCTTTGCCAGGCAAATTGTTCAAATCAGAATCTCAGGTAAAAACGCAGCGCGGTACCGTGGTAGTTCCAGTTTTCAAATGCAGCATAGATACCGATGTCAAATAAAAAACCGATCTCGTTCAGGCTGTACCCCACCTGGATGTGATTCTGGACCCTGTCATTGCTGAGGTAGTTGACAGAGTTGAGGTAGCTTACAGACAAAGACTCATTCCATAATCGCTCGCTGAACCAGGGCAGCATTTTCAACATCAGGAATGGTGAAGTGAGCCTGGCATGGCCTTCGAGATAGGCGCTGCTGGTGCTGGCACGATAATAATCTATCAACATGAAGGTCTCCTGGAAGCCGGTTGCGTCAAACAAAATCGGGGAGACTTTAAAATGCTTCATGTCTGAAAAGTGCAATGCATCGGAATGAAGAAACTTCCCGTATTCAATTTTATAGTTAAGTGTCGATAGTAAACCCACTTCCCGCTCATGCTGCAGACCACCATAAACCAAACTATAGTCCGACCATCCTGAGCTTTCTGCCGGGAATGCCTGCCGGTATACGGCGTAGATCGTTGGGTAATCGGACTTGAAATATTGCTTTCTCCCGTTCCGCAGGCGGTAGTAATATTCATATGTGTATTCGAGTCTGAGCTGACCGGCGAGCAACCTGGAGTCATCGAAGATGGGCAGGGACGGGTCATAGTTTTCAGGATAATTACCTGAGAAGCTTTTGGAATTCCTGTAAAAGAACGAGAAACCGGAATGGTTGGTCAGCTCCCTTCGCCTCTGGTAATCGGCGGTTGCATAGAATACGAGTCCTGTTGCAAGATCCATCCTGTGTTCCAGCAGTACGTCCAGGTTTTCAAAGCGTTTGGAATAATTTTCCCTGTAAAAGAGGGAATAGGCACTGTTGATAAGCGAAGGAATCCCGTTTTCCCGGTTAAAGTCCATAGAGCGGTAATCTACACGCAATGCGATCTTGCCCCTGATCCGGGGCGCATAAAGGATGCTTGAGTTCCAGTCGATCGCCGGTGCAACTCTTGCAAAAGCATACCCTGCGCGCAGGTTCCACCGGTACACCACGCGGGTTGTAGGCCGGTAATCATACCCGATTTCCTGTCCGTATATCCACCCGTCAACTGTATTATACGAGAGCATCGAAGGATCAATGAGTCCGCCATAGATGAACTTTGTTTTACGGTCCTTCGACTGAAAAGTCTTGCCGATAATGAGATCCCTGGTCCTGAAGCCGGGCTTTCTGGACCTGATCAGGGAGTCACGGCTTTCCGACAAAGACGCATCGCCGAATCCATAGAGTGAGTCCCGGGTTGCGATGGTCTCCTGTTCTTCGAGCGTGAGGGGAACGGGGCGGACCTGGTTCCAGAAAGTGGAATCATTCATCACCGCATTGGGGGCGATGGAGAATTTTGTTCCCTCCACCTCGAGCTTATTTTTGTCAGGATCCGCCTCCTCGGTCTCTTTTTCCATCAGCCGGGTCAGTTTTGCCATGTCCCTGTCATTGATCTCTTCCTTTTCCAATATCTCCTGGATTTTTTCCTGTTCGGGTGTAGGTTCCGGGTCTTTCTCTTCAACCTGTTTCTCTTCCTGCGTCTCCTGTTCACGGGCAACAGGTTCATTGACCGGCTCAAAATAGGACCTGGGCAGGTTTGGATTCAAAACTGTGTTGGTATATTTCAGGGAGCTGACATAAGTGACATCTGCCTGGACACCGGCGATCTGAACCTCCATGTCCAGTTTGTGGCTTACCGGCAACCAGGCGTCCATGATCACGTTGGCATATTGTTGTTCAAGGTACAATGTCCCTGCAATGGTGTTGACAGCCAGGTCGCTGGAATGGAGGCACCACAGGTCCTCAACGATATAAAGAAACCCGGAACAGAGCTGCTGACTCTTGCGTTTTGGGATGACCCTGATTTTATCGATCATATGATTGCCTTGTAAAAAGGAGCCCTCAAAGCTGAAATCATAATAAAAGAATGCATTTCTTGCAAGCGGAGATACAAAAGATTCGATCTGTGGCTGGTAAAGGCTGGCATTGATGTAATCCATGGGATTTACATTCTCCACGTATCCCGGGATGGTGTTTTGCGAAGCGATGATCCGCATGTCATATTTATCAGGAGCCCTGTAGGTCACTTCATTCAATGATTCCAGCATGTACGCCCGATCTTCTTCCACTTTCACATCCCCGACTTCAATTCGCCTGGCAATGGCCCTGGGCAGCCTGTGGAAATAGGCAGTGCCCTTGATATAAATTTCCGCCTGGTAGGTAGCCACCTGGTTGAGGTGATAGCTGGCCAGGCCAATGGCTTTTCGCATGATCCTGTAGGCTGGATCTTCACCATTTGCGGAAACCCTGACTTCCGGGATCATATAGGTTTGGGGCGGCATGGTTACCTGCATTTCAATCATTTCATTCTGCACTGTTACCTGCCTGAATACTTCGGTATACCCGAGGCTTCTGAAGAAAATATTATATTCTCCCGCGGGAAGCGGCAGGCTGAAGAGTCCTAGTGAATTGGTAGTCGTACCCCTGGTAAGTTCTTTGATGAAAATGGATGCATATGCAACCGGTTTGCCGTCAACATCAACTACTTTACCTTCAATGCCCTGACTGTAAGTTGTTTCACAGATCAGGAAGAATAATATTGAAAATACTAAAGCGGTCTTTTTCGGCATCCCTGGAATTGATTAAACGCCTAATTTACTATTTTCTCTATTAACGGATTTCTTTTTGTGAAATTATGTGTGAAGAAAATCAACCTCAGTCGCGATCATATATCTATATAACAAAACAACGGGTCAATCCAGGATTTTAACGGGGTATTAATACGCGGGATAACCACTGAATCGCTTACCAGAGATGGTTGAAAATGACCTGGTATAACTGGTGTTGCTCAGAAACCAAAATAATGTTTTGCATTCCGGTAGCAAATGTCGCTTACCATGTTTCCGACCATATCCATGTCATTTGGTAGTTCCCCGTTCTCCATGTCTGTTCCGAGCAGGTTGCAAAGGATCCTTCTGAAATATTCATGCCGGGGAAAGGACAGGAAGCTCCTGGAATCAGTCAGCATTCCTACAAACTTACTGAGCAGTCCCAGCTGCGAAAGTGTGTCCATCTGCGCTTCCATTCCTTTTTTCTGATCGAGGAACCACCAGCCCGACCCAAATTGCATTTTTCCGGGGACCTTGCCATCATTGAAATTATATACCATGGTCACCATCACTTCGTTGTCGGCTGGATTCAGGTTATATACGATGGTCTTGGCCAACTGTCCCAGGTTGTCGAGCCGTGAAAAGAATTTCGACATGGACCTGGCAACAGGGAAATCTCCTATGGAATCAAAACCCGTGTCGGGTCCCAGCTCATGATACATACGGGCATTATTATTTCGTATGGCTCCTACGTGAAACTGCTGCGTCCAACCTTTGTCATGGTCCATTACGGCCAGTTCAACCAGCATGGCGGTCCGGAACTTTATTTTCTCAGATTCCGAAACTTCCTGCTTACTCCTGATCCGGCTGAAGATGTCCTCGATCTCGTCGTGTTCATAGTCCTCGTAATAAAAGCTTTCCAGTCCGTGATCGGACAACCGGCATCCCATTGAAGCAAAAAAATCGTGTCGCTTCATCAATGCTTCCAGGAGATCCATGAAATGGTTGATGGGATGATCCGCCACCTCGGCTAACTGATCCAGGTAGTTGTTATAAGATCCGATGTCATCTACCGCCATTGCTTTATCCGGACGCCAGGTAGGGAGTACGCTGATTTCAAATCCATCATCCCTGATCTTCTTGTGATGTTCAAGACTGTCCAGGGGATCATCAGTTGTACAAACTACTTGAACATTCATTTTGCGCAGCAGGTTCCGGACACTGAACTCATCTTCCTGCAGCATCCCGGCGGTTTTGGTATAGATTTCCTCCGCATTGTCCGGGCCCAGGAGGTCCTGAATCCCAAAGTACCTTCGGAGTTCCATGTGCGTCCAGTGGTATAGCGGATTCCTCAGTGTGGCCGGTACCGTCTCTGCCCACTTCATAAACTTCTCTTCGTCCGATGCATCTCCCGTACAGAATTTTTCGTCTACGCCATTTGCACGCATTGCACGCCATTTATAATGATCACCGGCAAGCCAGATTTCAGAAATATTCCTGAACTTCCGGTCAGCGGCAATGTCTTCCGGATTGAGGTGACAATGGTAATCAATGATCGGCATGCCACTGGCATAATTGTGGTATAATGATTTGGCCGATTGATTCTCAAGCAGGAAGTCTTCGTCCATGAATGGTTTCATAAGTATAGAATATTTTATTTAAAAACCTGATAAATAATTACTTAAATCCAATATGCAGGTACAGGAAACCTGTTTCCTTTTACCGGTCATAATTAGAAGTGCTGTTCATTTTAATGAATTGAATATATGCAGAATATCCTAAAGGTCAAAAAGCCTGCAGATATGCCTGTCAAAAATATTTTCAGTCACCTGCGCTCCGACGAGCGCTCTGTGTTTTTCAAGCATGTCAAGGTAAGATGGTCCCATCTCGGCAGCTACCTTGTACCCCACATGAATCAACTGCCTGAACATCGGGTCATAATCAGCATGCCCGGGAATATGTCTCAGGGTATTTGCGAATTTGTCACTGTCCCAAGCCGCTACTTCGGATGGAACGGGCAGTTGTTTTTTATCAATATCTATCACAGTGGAATAGGGTCCGCATAACTCATCCATACGCTGGTATGCCTTTGCATATATGGTTTTGGTAAGCTCCAGGGCTTCACCTCCTGACATGGCAAGACCAATCACCTCTTCCAGCCAGGTGGTGCCTGCCGTTTTCACATGGATCCCCTTGTCATGCTTCCTGATCAGTTCGCCAATCACCGGGTAAATGGAAAATTTGTCACTACCCGAGTGCACACTTAATTTCAGGTTGTTCGGCAGATCAAAGCTGTTGACCACATGATCAATCACCAGCAAGTCCTGTTCGAATTCTTTCCTGAACTGTTCAATGTCACCTTTGTAATCCACACCCTTATTAAACCTGCCGGTGAACTTTGGTGCGATGGTCTGCGCAGGAATGCCATAGTAATTGATCATCAGGAGAATGAAGAACAATTCAACGGGAGACTGGGCCTCTTCCACTTCATCCATGGAGACTTCCGGGATAAAATCCTCATTTCCCTTTTCCTCGCTGATCCGTCCGTAAATAAGTGCTGCTTCCCTGACGGCCATATGAAACTTGCGGACGACCTCCTCCAGCAAATCATCAGTAATGCTGAATGTATCTTCTATCCCGGGAATATCCAGCTGACCTTTAAACGGCTGTAATTTCCTGACCATTTCGTTCGCTTCGGCGGGATCCCCTTCCTTGCCTATGGATGCGGCTACATCCAGCGTGAAAAAATTGGAATGTTGAATATAGGGATCGACGGTTTCCAGATTGATATGGTCTGCATCCACATACCAGTTTTTGTTGTAATTCAACGCGCTGACAGCCTGACTGGCTTGTTGCCAGGTGTCGGCAGGATCGGTTTTCACGATCTGGTGCTCACGATTGGATTTATTCCAGACCGGAACGAGCGGGATCCCCATGTCATTTGCTTTCATGATTGCGCTTAACTGGGCCTCGCCCTGCCTGGTGAACCTGTCACCGATCCCAAATGAATATTTTTCTAATAATCTCATTGAAGGTGTTCGTTTTATTGCATGAATTGTAGTTAACCGTGTACGCACACGAAATTATCAAAAATTTCTGTGATTTTCAAAATATTATTTGTAATTTTGACTTGCTACATTATAATTTGTCTTTTAAATTATTGATATACAATATACTAATATTTTCTTAACTACTTTTTCAAATTAAAAATGTCACGGATCAGGATCAAAGATATTGCGCAGCTGGCCAATGTTTCTATAGGGACCGTTGACCGGGTGATTCATGGCCGTGAAGGGGTTTCCAAAACCACAAGGGAGCGGGTATCGAAAATTATTCAAGATTATGATTATCAGCCGGATATTCTTGCAGGAGCACTTGCGTCGAAAAAGACATATCGCCTCATGGTCTGCATGCCGGGTATCGTGAACGCACACGCTTTTTGGAAATTACCTGAGTTAGGTGTTAAAAAGGCCCTGGAAGAGCTGGGTCATTTTGACCTTCAGGTGGATTACCTGCGGTTTGATCAGCATAGCAAAGCTGATTTTCTAAACAAGACCCGGGATGTAGATCCATCCTTATATGACGGGCTTCTGTTCGCTCCTGTGTTTAGTGAGGTATCCGCAGAATTCCTGGCTGCATGGAAAGCAGCAGGTATTCCATGTGTGCAATTTAACTCCAGGGTCGAAAGTATTGAGGCGGATGGATTCATTGGACAGGACG
>CAZOXI010000073.1:0-9894 GCA_964583445.1 uncultured Bacteroidaceae bacterium
TTCGACTATCGGTATATCTTCGAGTGAATTGTATTCCGGATTGCTTTGAAAATACGCATCAAATGCCTCATCTGAAGGTCCGAATATTGTGTAATTACCTGATCTGTTGATGATAGTATCGTACCCTACAAGTTGAACTGCCTGGGAGAAAGTATTTAATTCCGGTTGATCCTGCATCACCGTATAAACTCTCCCGTTCAACCATTCAGGCCTTTCGTAATAATCAAAAGGTTCCTCCCTGCAGCTCATCAACGTCAGCACAAATAACAGAATCGCCAGTAATGATTTAATGCGGATCATAATAGGTCAGTCTTTATTTCAACCAGTTAAGAAATGTGGTAAAAAAATCGAAATGGGAAATATGAAAGAATAATGAGAGAAAAGAAGCCATGATGCCATGGCTTCTTTTCAATCACTATTTATTCATTCATTACATATTTTTCAACACTTTATACTGACCGATCGGGGTATTATCCTTATCACTGATAACAATAATATACAATCCGTCTTTTTCACCATCCAGTGAAAGTACATTG
The DNA here is from genome assembly GCA_964583445.1 of uncultured Bacteroidaceae bacterium. Lineage (GTDB taxonomy): Bacteria > Bacteroidota > Bacteroidia > Bacteroidales > M55B112. Next base: position 537 of record CAZOXI010000073.1, read on the forward strand.
TGCTGATCCATAGTGTAGATATCGCGCAGTTTTACACCTGTGACATTGTACACCTGGATACGCGATCCTGTGTTCAGGCCTTCAATATGTATAACTGAACTTGTCGGATTTGGATACAACTTGATCTGATCAGTCGTTAACGCTTCAAATCCGATCAATGTACCAATCTCATATGCAACGATAGTTTCACCATTACCCGAGGTAACGATCACAAAATCACCCTCTGCCATCGTATCTCCGGAAGCTTTCTCATTTCCGTCGGCATCAACAACAGCTACTGTTGCTCCCGGCGCAGGTGTAACATTGGCCAGGAATTGCTCCACAGTGGTTTGATCACCGAAGTTACTTACTTCAAAACTTACCTGGTTTACTTCGTACACATCAGAAGTGATGTAGGCCAGGAAGCCGGTTGCCGATGTACCACTTTCAAGGTCGATTAGTGACAGGAAGTAAGCCTTCGTCATATCACCAGCTGCTGATGTTACCACCAGACGGTCATCTGCCGCGATGTCTCCATCCGTCCGCTCATATCCTGCCTTATCAAATACCTGGAGGGTTGCTCCCGGTGAGGGCAACAAGGTCTCGATAAATGTAGCATATGAAGTTCCGAAAGGTACCTCGCTGATCAGCAAATCCTCCTGGCTCACTGCGTACAGATCTGAGGTCACAAACACGGTATCATCTGCAACTGTTGGCTGCAACTGGTAAACAATTTTCGTTGATTTGTTTTCAGCAAGCACTTCGAAATAGGTGTCATAATTAGCGGTCGCATCGAAGTAATTACCTGTGATACTCAGCTTTTTAAACGGAACAAATCTGCTGTACTCATCGACAACCGTTAATACTGCACCAACTGGTACATTTACATTATCAACAGCCTCCGTGAGGAGTGTTGAGAACTCCATGCCTGCCACTGCTCCGGTTTCACCATCAACTGTAACATCGTATGGATCAGAAGTCAGCACTGCATCATTGCTCAGTCCCTGGTCAGATACACCAATGGTATAGATAGTTGTATTGGATTCATCGGCAGAAACTACCACAAGCTGGTCATCATTGGTAATCACATCGCCTGTTTCCAGTGTATCCTGACCCGATACTACCACCATGGTCTGACCATCATTAATAACATAAATGTTATCCATAAACGCCTCATACAGGGTTCCTGCAACCACGCCTTCAACAGCCACATCCTCATAGCCTGGTGATACATTGTATACCGGTGACTTCACAGTAGAGATATGTCCGGTGTACGGATAGAAGAAGTGGTCTCCAAGCTGCGTAAGGTCGTCAGGTTTATTAAAATCAGACACGATCCATTCAGATTCTTCCGGGGTTGACCCAAAGGAAGCCTCCGGAATGGGATTCGGTTTTACAATCTCCGGCTTTCTGATCATTTTTTTACCACCGGTCATCCTTTCGCCGCCTGGTTCATATCTACCACTGAGGTTTTCAGTTCCGACCACTTCAATCAATTCAAAATCATCCGGATCTGTAGCAGGCTTTTGGCCGTGTCTTACACTGTCATTGGTAATTTTAAATAACAACAGACCTGTGTTCGCTAATGTTCCTCTGATGGGACAATTACCTCCAATGGGTTCGTTCCAGGTGTTGGAATATGTACCATAGTCACCCGTCCACGGATTTGATTTGTTTAGTAAGAATACAACATCACAAAGCTCATTAAAATACTGGTCATCCGGATCTTCTACATCTGCTAAATAGCCGTCTTCACCAATATGACCAATAACGAATGTACCACCGGGTTCAACGAATGGGTCAACTGCAAGATCGGGAACACTATCCACGGTGTTGGGAGCCAGCGCCCATTCATCGTAATATTTCCATTTACGTCCTGGTATATATTTTTTATACCTGGTATCTGCCCATGATGCAGAATCCGCATTACCAGACTGAGTAATTGCACTTTCGATACTATTATTATTCCCCACAAACATATAATAACTCAGATCAAGTGTGTCATCGCCAGGATTTAGAATTTCAATTAACCTTGACCATTTTGGATAAAACTTACTGATTATCGGTTCAGCATCTGTCCATTTTTGCAGCGTCGACCTGTCAACTTCTTTCACCATCTCAACGTTATATGTCTCTACACTGTCACTCTCAGCTGTAACTGTAAATGTGGTAGTTCTGTCTTCCGGTCCGCCATTGAAGGTCCAGGCACGGTCGACACTCACATGTGCATTGAGACTTTCAGGTTTACCTACCATCGCAGGAATTGATGATATAGTTGGAGGTAATGTAACACGATAATTTTTCACACCGGTTAAAAAGCCCGGGATGGTATCCCCTGTTTCAGGCCATCCATACTTGAATCTTTGCAGGGGATCAAGTGTAATGTCCGGCCATGTAATGGAAGCCAGGTTCGTATTACTGCTGGGTTCATAACCCCTTACTTCGATCAGATACTCTTTTACATCTCCATTTTCAGCGGTGACTTTCAGAACGTCGCCATCTTTCAGGTCTGCACGCACCTGTCCGTCAACAAATTCTATATCGAAGGTAGCATTGGGCGGCTTTTCGAGGTATTTAGCCAGGGTATCAATACGCATACCAAATGGAAGACCGTATCTTACACCGGTGATTGTGTCTACTACGCCTGTGCCGCCATGGGCTGTTACCCTTGGCCAGCCTAATTTACCTGCCTGGGCATTGTTCGTGATAGGCCCGGGTTCTTCATTCGCATGATCAATCGGAATCACAATATTATCGCTATCCAGGGGATCATTCACAATAACGTCCAATGTATCGCCCGTGAGTGTATTCCCAATACAATAAATGACCAGTTTATCTCCGGTTTGCATGGAGCGCATTAACGAATCCTGCCTATTGTCATTGAGGATATGTTTCCAGGCAATTCCTTCTTTACGCACCATCCGGCGCATGATATCATCAAGCCTCCTGATTCCCCAGGGCACTGTGATCGTCCTGCCGGTAACGTCAACCGTAATATTCTCACCCTCTTTGGGTTCCAGCGTATTTGCACCCCATACTATATCGTTGTGGGATCCAACGGTCCACCAGTAATCACGCCAGTTGTCCGTACCCGGTGGTACAACAATCGCGATCCACTCGGAACTTTCGAGTGTATTTCCCCTTGCCGTATTCCAGTCCAGGTTTCCTTTCGTTACGTCAAACTGCCTGAATTCATAGGCTCTTCCGGTGGCTTCAGGAACGCCTGCAACATCCTTCCATCCTCCGGAATTTCTGCACTTCGTGCCTGCAAAATCAAATCTGTACTGATCAACCACGACTGAATCGGGATTACCGAACTCATCCAAAAAATGCTGCTCAATAAACCATCCCCGGTCATCCAGCTGCAAATGCCCGAGTCCAAATACATAATCAGTATTCGTGGTAGCAGAATCGGGACTGTAAATGGCACTGTCCTTTACCTGGTCTCCATATAGTTCCCATAAATCGCCATGCTCTTCACGGTGCGCGATAAAATCAGCATACTGGTAAATATTGTGATTTTTTGCACGGTCGCCACTTGCAAATGCCGGTAGGCCCATTTTATAACCTTTCAGCATAAAGTCCAGGCCAATGGTCATTACATATGATTCACCAGGCTGTAGTACCCGGCTGACCGATTCCGGAAGAAAAAAACGTGCTCCGGTATAATCTCCATAGTCTCCCCAGCGACCATCCACCTGGAGGTACAAACCGTCACACAACGCATCATTTGCACCACGGCCTTTCCCAAACTTAAAATTAGCCAGGTCCAGAGGTTTATCACCTACATTGGTTATTTCTACATAGGTATTGTTGAACTGATCCGGGGCATCATAGCTACTACTAACGGAACCCACCTCGGTAATGATCAGGGTAGAGTCCCATGGTTTTTGCGCATTCAGCATGCCACCGATTAACATAAAAAGAAGTAGAAGTTTTAGTCTCATAATCATTTAGTTTTAGTTGTGAATTTGAATAATAGATAAGAAATGTTTACATGGTTTGAAGCTTTAATTCAATTTGAAACATCATTTAATATCAGGATAGGTGCTTAATTTAAACTTAATTTTTAATTAACTGGTTGTATAACATAAGTAGAAAATCCTTAATTTCTTGATTATCAGATTCATAAAATGATAATCCTTCAGTAAAAAAACAAGTTTTTTCTGTTAAATTTTAACAATCAATCTACTATTGCTCATCACTTTCCAGCTTTCTTTCGCCCTCAAACGGACCCCACAATACCCTTTTATCATATTCTTTGGCTTCCTGGTATACTGCCGGATCATAATCAGGATTTGGATATAGCGGGATGCGTGCCCCAACATCTTCTAAGTACTTCATCATCTCCCTGAACAGCATATCATGCTTCACAGGTTGCATCCTGGCAACATTTTTCACTTCCCCGATATCGTTTTCCAGGTCGAACAGCATCGGGATATCCGGCCGCTCAAAGAAATGCATCACCTTCCATTTCCCAGCTGAGATCATGGTAGTCATGGGCATGCTGGTACGGTAATGCGGATAATGAAAGAAAAGGTTCCTGTTCGCAAGATCCCATGCAGGCGCTTCTCCTCGCAGTATCCCTGCCAGGCTTTTGCCATCAACCTCCCTGAGTGTATCCGTGTCTCCCCCGGCCCATTCCACAAAAGTGGGCAGGAAATCAAAATTGGCAACATAGGTTTCAGACAATGACCCGGCTTCGATATCCGGACCTACAGCAATCATGGGTACCCGGATTCCACCCTGCCACAACCACCATTTGTGACCGTGCAATGGCTGTGTCAGTTCGGGATCAATCTTCCACAACTCATCGTGCCGGTACCCATTGTCACTGGTCATGATAATATAGGTATTGTCTTCGATCCCCAACTCCTTCACTGCACGCATCACCAGGCCAATACATTCATCCAGGTTCTCTCCCATCCCCAGCCAGGTAGCCGGATCATTTTTGTACCCGATGGCCGCTGCTGTCGTACCAGTTCTGTCATAATACGCCTGAAGTTCAGGTGTATTCTGATACTTAGCGCGGGTCTCATCCAGTGTTTCGCTCCCTGCATGCATGGCCCAGTGAGAGATCTGGAGGTAAAAAGGCTGATCTGCTGCTACATGGTCTTCCATGAAACGCACCGACTCCTCTGTCAGGCTGAACATGCGCTTGGGATCACCGGGAATGCGCTCATTTCCTTCATTGTTGGTCGTCTCCCCGTTATGAAATGCATACCCGTAATCGCCCGGATCACCGCGCAAATGCCATTTCCCAAAATGTGCACAGGTATATCCCAGGGGGTTCAGCACCTTCGCAATGGTATATTCATCCTCGTCAAGGTACATGTCTGACACACATGCAATGACCGGAAATTCACTGTAACTGGAATTGGGATCATAGTAGTCGGATCCACGGCTGTTCATAAAAACCGTATACCCGTTCCTCGGTGAGGTTTGCCCGGTCTGCAGGGCAGCCCTTGAGGGTGAACACTGGGGTGCACCGGAATAGGCATTCCGGAACTTCATGCCACTGCTGGCCAATGCCTCCAGGTTGGGCATCTGTAACAATGGCATTGCGGAATTGATCATATCCTCATCCATTCTTAACGGCGTTCCGTTCCACGACCAGTCATCCACAAATATCAACACGATGTTGGGCTTGCCCGTGGCCTGACCGTACCCGCTCTGCAAAAAGATAAAAACCAGGGTCATCACGATAATGTGCAATGATCCTTTCTGCCTTGAATGTTGAATGATCCCTGAATTACGTTTCATGAAATAAATATTTTAAAGTGCAATTTCTATGATTATGTGCTCTGTTTATGTAAGTGTACTTAGTTATTATTGATGTTGTGGTAGATAATTAATGCCATCATAAATTGATGAAATTACTGTACGTTTTTTATAGTTTCACTGGCTTTTTACGATCAGCTGCGCTGTGGGAACTTATCGCCCCGCGGCATCGATTTTACTCTTTCACGATCAGCTTTCTGAACACATGCTGTCCCGTTCTGATATTCAGGATATAACTCCCCCGCTGAAAACCTGTCAGCTCAATTGTACCCGCCTGTTCATTTGGTGCCTTCTCAAGGATTAGCTTCCCTGTTACATCCACAATGCGCAGTTGAATCACCGGATCTGAACTTTCGTAATGCAGTTCTCCGGTAGTGGGATTCGGATATACCGACACCCCGTGCTTCCTGAAATCGTCCACCCCGACCCATTGATCCAGCACGACATTAAAACTGCACTCCGCCGCATTTCCCACCTGGTCTGTTAATGTCCAGACTACATGGGTGGTATCCTGTGAGAATTCATACTGATCAAGTGTACTGGACCCGTTTAAATTATTTACCATGCTGCCGAATCCACAACCAACCGTCATGGAAACCGGATTAAATTCAACGCCAGAAACGGTATAGGTGCTCTGCCCTTCACTCAGTTCCACAACCTGGTCCCCGATGCAATCGATCGTCGGTTGCTCGCCGGTCACCACTACATTGAATGTGACCTCTTCAGCATTCCCTGACAGGTCATGAACGTTAATGGTAACAGGATTCTCCGAACCATATATTATTGTATTGGCCTCCTCGGACTGGGTGATCACCAGGTCCGCAGGCGCATCTGCATTATCTGTTGCCTTCACATCCGCCGTAAAATCTGGCATATAGGCGAGGCAAGCATAATTTCCCTCCAATGTAGTATCATGATGTGTGGATGTAATCACGGGGGGGATCACGTCGATGGTGGTGGCAACGAAAGATGCCTCAGCACTGTTCCCTGACGCATCGGTAAATGTGATCGTGACCGGAACGTCATATACCGAATCAGGAACCAGCGAATTGGGAGAAGGGGTCTGGGTAATCGTGATCAGCGAACCATCACTGCAATTATCTGTTACTTCCAGAAATCCGGTATAATCGGGCAGGACGAATTGTCCGTTTGCATTGGTATCCAGCTCCGGCAGCTCCGAAAGTGTATAGGCAGGAGGCGTTTCATCTGCCACCTGCACATTGAAAGTCACCTGGCGCTTGTTACCTGCCGGATCAGCGGCAGTCAGGGTAACCTCCCCTCCTCCAGCCGGGATCCAGTTCCACGGAAGCGGATCCTGGATAATAAATACAGTATCAAAACTGTTATCTGTTGCCACAACCTCCTGCCTGAAATCCGGTAGCATAGCAAAACACGCCTCATCAGCCGGCAGGATGATGTCCGGATGGCTCGAAGAGATCACGGGCTGAATGGTATCGATAATGCGCAGTGTCGCTGCTGTTGAACTCAGGCTGTCAGATCCATTGATGGCCACACATCGATAGGAATATCCCTGGAAATCGAAGGTGGCCCCTGAAATTTCAAGCGTATCAGTATCTGCGCCGGCATAGACAGCGTCATTGGTTAAATCAACAAATCCATACCCGGTATTGCATTGCCAACGATACCCTGTCGCAGCTTCGGCTATGATCCCGAATGTGGCATCCTGGCCCGGGTAAATGGTTGTATCTTCCGGACTCCCTGCCATTTTCATTGGCAGTGTATTTTCATACCATGCAATTTTGAAATCTGTAGATGCAGAAAGGATATCTCTGTACCCATCGCCATCCAGGTCCGTTGCATACACAAAACCGGGCATGTCGGCCGAGCCTGTTACAACTTGCTGTGTACCGAATACCCCGGCACCCATATTTTCATACCATGCGATCTTATCATCCAGCAAAGAAGCCGAGAGCACATCCTGGTCACCATCGTTATCCAGGTCTGCTGCATGCACATATTGTGCATTGTCAAGCTCCTGACTGATCACCTGCTGGACACCGAAATTCCCCGCTCCGTCATTCTCGTACCACGCAATCTTATTGTCCCACGAAGAAGCCGAAAGCACATCCGGAATACCGTCGTTATTCAGATCTGCGACATATACCGACCACGCCCTCGCTGCCGCTTCGGTAATGACCTGCTGTGTGCCAAAAATACCATTACCAAGATTTTCGTACCAGGCGATCTTATGATCATAAATGGAAGCAGAGAGCACGTCGTGGAGTCCGTCCGCATTCAGGTCTGCACAGTATACCACCCTCGGACCCAGTGCTTGCCTGGAAATCACCTGTTGAGCGCTAAATACGCCTCCGCCCTGGTTTTCATACCAGGCGACTGTATTATCCCACAAAGAAGCGGAGAGTATATCCGGATCACCATCATTATCCAGGTCTTCGATATGGACCGAAATAGCTCCCCGGGCAGTATCTGTAAGCACGCTGGGGCCACCAAATGCCAGATCGCCCTCATTCTTATACCAGAGGATTTTATCATTATTGTAAGAAGCTGCAATGATGTCCTTTCGACCATCCCCGTCCAGGTCGGAGATTGCCACTGAAAGCATCCAGTCCTCTGGTGCGGAGATGACCTCCTGTTCAACAAAGGTACCGGCTCCGTCGGTATGACGATACAGGCGAAACTTCTCCAGAAAGAAAGAAAGCACATCCAGGTGACCGTCATTATCGAGATCCCCTGTACAAACAGCCGTTGGCGCAATCTCCGGTGAATAATAGATCAGGGTTTCCTCCAGCTCACTGAAGAAATTTTGGGCATTGAGCGATAACATGCCGGATAAACATGCCACAATAATGATGCATCTGTGGGTATCCAGATGCATGCTGAAAGCAAAGTTGAGCCGCTTTTTCATCCTGTTGTGGTGATTTGGGGTTATTCAGTGTACACAATATTAAATGAAGATCACATAGCAACAACCTTCTCTACATAAAGATCGATATCAACCGCTTAAGAAATAATTAAAAATTGATTAATAAAATTTTTTACCTGCCTGGCTTCAAAATCCGTTCAGTCGCCTTCACGCCCAGGTCACTGGAAATAAAGACCATGTACATGCCATCCGGCGGCTTACCTGCCGGACTTCACGATCCGCTCTGTAGCCAGCAGTCCATGGCCATTGGAGGCACGGAACATGCATATGCCATCAGGCAGGTAGGAGAGATCCGGGAATTGAATGGATACATTAGGAAGGATATTGACCTTACAAATTAACCCCGGATTAATGCGCTGTTAATACTTCATTATATCCCCATAATTAAATTTAGAGAATAATTGCCTATCAATAACAACAAGCAATTTAATAAACAACAACCAATTTAATAAACAACAACCAACCAAAAAACTCCTGAAATGAAAAAACTTCTGATTCTCTGCCTGGTCTGTTTCACTGTCGCAGGAAATGCCCAGGAAAAAGAAAAAACAATCCTTTACCCGAGTTATAAGGGACTGATCATGGCCGGTTACCAGGGCTGGTTCAGGGCCGAGGGCGATGCGGCCAACCGCGGATGGGGACACTATGGAAGAGGCGATCAATTTGACGCCGACCACAACACCATCGATGTAT
>CAZOXI010000074.1:0-9893 GCA_964583445.1 uncultured Bacteroidaceae bacterium
TTCCAGGATATAGATTATAACCCGCAGGCACTGAAAAAATACAACCAGGAAGTCCCGGTGAAGTTAATCAAATACATGAAAGAGAACAGGCCCACTCTGAAAGAAGAGCTCCTTGAGGTATGGGCACAGAATGGGTATAAAGAAACCGGAACCTGGAGCGAAGTTTTTGGCGGGAATCCCTCATCAAAAGAGTTCTTTATGGCGTGGCAATATGCCAGTTACATTAACCATGTAGCCGAAGAGGGAAAAGAGGAGCATCCTTTGCCAATGTTCGTCAATGCCTGGATCGTTCAAAAACCGGATGATTTGCCTGGTGTATATCCTAATGGCGGACCAGTATCGAGGGTGATGGACATATACAAAGCGGCTGCGCCGGCAATTGACATTATAAGTCCGGATATCTACCTCCCCAATTTCAAAGAGATCGTTGCCATGTATCATCGATCAGATAATCCTCTTCTTGTACCGGAATCAACACTTGATGCCGGACGGGCATTTTATGCTTTTGCAACGCACGATGCTATCTGTTATTCTCCTTTTGCCATTGAGGATGGGGTAAATGATTTTCTCTTTAAGCAATCCTATGCTGTTTTGCATGAGATTCACCACTTGATCACCAGATACCAGGGTACCGGTAAAATGATTGGTATTCTAAAAGAAGGTGATGAAAAGGAATTGGCTATCAGTTTTGAAGATTATCGCCTGAGAGTGGAATATGAGGATCTAAGTGAACCTGCTTATGGACTCATAGTGCAGACCGCAGAAGATGAATTTATTGTGGCAGGGATGAATTTCAAGGTTTTCTTTTCCCATGCAGGGGAGAAGGTGGGATACATCGGCCAGGTTTGGGAAGGAAGATACGAGGATGAGGTTTGGGTGCCCGGTCGCCTGTTGAACGGAGATGAGACCTGGCACAATGCGGTTCTCAGGGTTTTTGGAAGAGAACACATTTCTTCAGACCGTGAAGAAACCGCTGTGGCCGATGCGGATTCGGACATTCCTTTTACCTATTCGGCCAATCAAAATAAATTAATTGCCACTCCAGGGATATACAAGGTCAGAACCTACCTGAGAGATTAATGCGAACTAAATGAGTTAATAACATACTAATTGAATGAACATGAAAAACAGAAAGAATTTTATCTGCCAATGCAGCAGGGTATTTACCATCGCTATGGTAATATTCTTTTCATCCTGTGAAGAGGAAGTTCCGGAACCCTTAGTATTTGATCCTGACCTGAGTTCAAGTACAACCCAGGTCGGTGAAGCGATCGTCTTTACCGATTATTCTACAGGCGTGGACTCAAGAATCTGGACCTTTCCCGGAGGAACACCTGCCAGTTCGAATGAAGAAGAAGTTTCCGTCACATGGGACGCTGAAGGACCATATACTGCCTCCATTGAGGTTATATTTACAGATGGAACATCTGAAGCTAAGGATCTCCCCGTCCAGGTAGGAAGCGAAAAATACACTCGGTTTGTCTTTGGATTTGAAGTGGATACGATGGTTGAAAATTCATGGTCAACCTGGAGCACCAATTCTTCAAATGGAAATACTTGGGACGGTATCGCAAACTTTGAGATCGATGATGAGGAGGGAGCTGATGGAACATCAAAAAGTGCAAAGATCACTGTCTTATCCACAGGCAATGAATTGCAGCTCTTCTCTGTAAACAATAACGCTGTACTCGAAAGTAACATGACCTATGAATTCAGTTTGTGGGTAAAGGGAAGTTCTGAGATCACAATTACGGGCGTTGAACTGACCAATCAGCTAATCCTTGAAGATGTTACCGTTCAGGATTGGCATAATTACGCATGGATCAGTCCTGTTGCGTTAACGGATACGTGGACGAAACACTCCTTTACAGTTGAAACCGGGGATATTTCCGAATACTATTCAGAAGGAAGGGCCAACAATGCCTATACGCTCATCAAATTCACACCGGAGTCAACCGGCGAAGTATATATAGATGAAATAAGCCTTAAAGAAGTTCAATAATACATTAAAACTATATTATCATGAAAAAACAACTACAAACGAAACATCATAGCTGTAAAAAACGACTTGGTTTTATTACCCTGGGTGTCTTTATTGCTACATTATCCTTTTCACAGAGCATTATTTTTTCAGACGAAGCAGGCGACAATGTAACTCTCGGGACAGAGGAACAAGTCAGCATGGCCAGTAATCCTGTATTGGATGGAGTAAACGGTTCTTCTCAAGTCCTGCTTTCCGATGGGGCAGCCTGGGAAGGCTATACCATAAACATGGCGGTTCCTGTTACCGATACTACCAATAAGCTGTATATTTCTTTTTATAATCCGAACGGATTTACAGAGAACCAGGTTCAGATCAACTTTAAGACACCCAATCAGCAATGGCTCACCGAAACTTATCCTTCTGAGGCCGCGGATGGTTGGTATGAAAGGGTGATTGACCTGAGCGCTTTCGTGGGGGATACATTAACATGGATGTGGATCGCTCCTTCGGCTGGAGAGTCCGGTAAGGTCTACTTCGATAATATTTACCTGGATGATGCTTCAAACGAACAAATAACCATGCCATTTCTCCTTTCAACAACCGGGATCATTTTCATGGATGAGCCGGGTGAGGGTGTTGAACTGGGTAGCGAGTCACATGTATCGATTGTAGATAATCCATTGAAAGATGATGTCAATGATTCTGAGACCGTCTTAAAATCTGATGCCGCAGCTTCCTGGAGCGGGTACACTATAACTTGTAATGTCCCAGTCAGGGATACTGCAGCGTACCTTTATATTTCGATGTATAATCCAGATGATGCTTTAGAAAACCAGGTCCAGGTGAATTTCGCAACACCAAACCAGCAATGGCTTACAGAAGCTTATCCTGATGAGGCGACAACTGGCTGGTATACGCGGGTAATCGATCTTACAGCTTTTGTGGGAGATACCCTTAACTGGATGTGGGTGGCTCCTACCGCAGGCCAGGCACGCCTGGGTTATATGGACAATATTTATCTGGCGGGTGAACCTGAAATTACGTCCATTGGAAAATTGCACCTCAATAAAGGAGATGTATATTATTCCAGCGGAGCTTTGCGGTTTAAGGAGTTTCAGCTGGATAATGCCGAAGTTAGCATCTTCGACACATCCGGAAGAATCCTGCAAAAAGAAAGAGCTGAAGGCAATGCACTCAGCATTAATCCTTCAATATCCGATGGGATATACATTATTCGTGTAGTGGAAAACAATCAACTTAAATTGGTAAAGAAGCTGTTGATAAACAAATAATAGATTGGTTGAACCAATGGTTATCATATTCTGATCACAATGGTAATTGATAACATTTAGTAGTAGTTCGTTTTAGTATTTGTCCGCCTGCAATTGAGCTATAATTCTTTGCAGGCGGACTTCTTTCAATAGCATATCCGGGGGAGTTTGGTTTGATATTTCAGAATAGCAACGAGTTTCAGAATAAAAAAAGAAGAAACAGTTAAAATATCCGTTTCTTCCGTTTCTTTACCCCCAACCGGGTTTTTTTACGAACCCTTTTTGAAGGATTTAGAATTGATTTGGAGGATTAATTCTAAAGTCCGTTCGAAGAATTAACTGGCTCTGTTTTCTCGATAAAAATTCATCCAGATTTTCATGCAATGCATTTAGATGAGCGCTGGTCTTTTATATTTTATTTCTGAACTAAACAAAAGAATGAATTTTTGATCAATACATTATTGTTTTTCCTCCCTCCAGTTTTCGTGCACTGAGAACCAATCGTCATTTACGTATCTGTACACCGATGTGATTCTCCATGGATTAGCAGGCTCTCCCTCGAATATCCCTTGATAACGATAAGTCACAATCACAATATCATTGTAGACCTGGAATAGGGGATCTAATAATTCGAATTTGTGAGCAGGAATCTGCTCCTTAAAAGACTCAAGGTATTTCTTAAGAGCTTCATAACCACTTACAGGGTTTGTTGCACCAAGCTCATCTACCCAGACAATATCCTTTGCTGCACACTCCACATAGCCAGTCGGGTCTCCTTTGGACCACTTTTCAGATGCCATCGTTATCTTTTCCATGACAGCAGCTTTAGCCTCATCAGAAGTTGGAAGTTTCGGTTCATTGGTAAAGGAGACAGAAAAGGAGTGAATGACTAAAAGAAAAATTGTGTACTGAATAAATCTCATACGTTTTAGAATTTTTGATTTCATGATTTCATCATTTTGGTTTTTCTGTAAGTATTGATAATATGCAGGGTTATTGAATTCTAAAAAGTATATCAAGTTGTTGCATTTTGAACAAGCTTCCGTTGCCCCGCGTTTAATCCGGTATTCCATGTAACAACACCTGTAAATTCAATAATCAATACTGCTTTTCCTGCTTAATGCATCAAATGATTCATGCGAGTCAGTTTGTCTGAGATAGAACGTCCTAGGGGTATTTCGGATGTAGAAACATTCATTCCGGTAATCACGTTATTCTCACCCAGATTGATAACTCTGTCCTTGAGGTTGCCACCGACAACTGTCCAGTTGCTGGTATTTGCATCCAGGCAAATGGCAGCCGAGGAAAACTGTGCCTTTGAGAAATTATTTCCCAAAACAAGGCCTCCCTCGCTGTATAGCGTCAGGTTGAGCGCCTGATATCCGTACCCGCTGAATTTATTGTTGCGAATTACCATGTCTTTTGTAACCTGAGTTAGGATACCCCAGGGATATCCATCCGTCATATTGAACTGATTGTTGCGGATCTGGTAGGCCACCGGTTTTTCGCCAGGATTCAAAAAATGGCGCTGGTTGCGCAAGTAAATCCCATAATCAGCATATGTCAGGTTAAACACATTATTCTGAATGTTGCAGGTAGTGGTTGTTGTTTCGGCTTCATTCATAAGAAGCGGATAATATGGATAATCCGACTGATCGAAACCCCAGCATAATTTAGGAATATTTAAGGTATTCCCTTCTACCAGGATATCCATTCCCCTGCTTTCCCAAACGCCGCCGCATTGTTCAAGGTTATTAAAAACATTTCCCTCATTTTTTTCGCCAATAACGACCTTACTGTGTTTTAAACCTTCTATTACAATGCCGTAAATAAAGGTATCAAACTCTGAATTGGTAATTTTTATATTAATTTTTTCCCTGGGAACAGAATTGACAACAGCGGATAAGACATCATAGCCTGCTCTTATAGCATAAGCACAATTATAAGTATGGTGATAGAAGCCTGCGCCACCCTCAAGGTATTGTCCTTTAAAGGAAACATGATCAACCACCACATTGATAGACCGGTATTCGTTGAGCAGTTCATAATCAGCATTTCCTGCTGAAAAATTCAACAGAGATGTGACATGTCCAAATCCGGGCCCCCCGGTGGAAATTATTCCCGGAGGTGTCTGCATGGTTAAATTACATATCAGCACATCCCCGCCTACAAATTTAATCAGGTTGGGGTAGAGGTTCCTATCCATGAAAAAATCCAAATCAAGATTGTTCATGGCAGTAATTATAGTTTTGTCTTTTCCGGCTCCCTTCAGTACACCATAGAAATCCAGGATCTCCATCATGCCAACGTGGTATTCTCCTTCGCAAAGTTGAATTACTGACCCTGGCCCCTCAGCTTTGGCATTTTCAAATGCCAGTAAAATAGCAGGTGTGTCGTCACTGCCACTAGGTTCGACAATAAAAACAGGAGAATTCGCTGCTTTTTTCAGACCCAATTCACCTGTTTCACCAAAAAAGCTTTCATCTTTACTGCAGCTCATCATAAGGCCACAGCATGTGATAAACAGAAATGTAAATTTTAGTAGTGTTTTCATAATCTTAAATTATTAAATTTATCATGCACTGTTTGAATTATTTAATTCCAATACAATTTCAGGATAAACAACAGGTGAGACATAGCAACTATGTTTCTGAAACTTTCAATTTTATTGAAAATGTTTCAACTATGTTGACAGGCTTTAAGAAATAGAAGGAAAAATTTTATTTTGATTGCTGGCTGAGGTAAGGAGTTAGTCCGATTTCATCAACAATTTTCAGAAAGCGTATATCTTCCTGAAGTATTTCAAAATCGGGGTTGGTGGTAATCAGGTTGAAATACTGATAAGGTATATATTTTTCCTGCTTAACCTTATCGAGCCAGTAAATTGCTTCTTCTTTGTTTCCCAATATTGAATTCCACCATGCGATGAAAAATGAATTTCCGCTCATTCCTTCTACCTTGATTGGTTCATTTTTATTTATTTCAATAAGCCAATAAAACAATCCATCAATTCCAGATGTATTATAGGCCTTCTCAATCTGTTCATCATATTTATCGGTTCCGGAATATCGTTTGGCAATATATTGTAAGTGTTCAACTACTTTTTCGCCTTCGCCGAGTTTTGCGTAATTCAGCACAAAAAGCCATTGGTTACTGCTGAAATTTGGATTGTAATCATATGCGATGATGCAGGCATCCAATGCTTCCTGGTATTTTTCTTCGAAATAATAAATCCATGAATTCAAATTATTTACCACCCAAAAATAAGGTTCCAGTCTAAGTGCGTAATCTATTTGCTTCCGTGCTTCTTTAATTGGACCCGTAATCATCAGGAACTGCGCATACCATTGACGTGCAGTGGCAAAATTCGGATTTAACTGCACAGAAGTTTTCAATGCCTTACCACCCTCCTCAATATTCCGCACACCCCAAACCAGAAAAGATCCAAGTACTGCATGCGCTTCTGCACATTCCGGGTCAATTTCCAGAGCTTTTATACTTAATTCCCTCGCTTTCAAAAATCCTTCTCGTGATCCTAACCAGCCCCATGCCGAAAGATTAAACCAGGCATTGGCCAAACCTGCATATGCTTTGGCAAAGTTTTCATCTTCGGATATCGCCTTTTCGTAATATTGAATACAGTTTTTTACCGACTCAAGGTCAAAATCGGAACGATTATCACTATTCGCTTTGTGAAGTAAAAAACGCCCTTGTAAATAATAGTGGTAAGCTTTGGAATTCTGTGTAGGGATTTTTTCAATCTGTCTGATTTCCTTTTCCGATAGTACAGTTTTTAGTTTCGATGCAACCTGTAATGCAATTTCATTCTGAATGCCAATTATATTGTTCATATCCCTGTCGAAATAAGTGGACCACAAATGGTTGTCGCTATGTGCGTCAATAAGCTGGACACTGATTCTGGCTTTACCTTCGAAAATTCGGACACTCCCTTCAAGGACGTATTTTGTTTTTACCAGGCGTGCAATTTCCGGAACTGACAAACTGGTTTTCTGAAATTGGTCTGATGTAGTCCTGGAAACCACCCTTAAAGTTGTAATCCAGTATAGGTTATTAAGAATGTCTTCCGTTATTCCATCTGCAAAATACTGGTTATTGGGGTCGCCACTGATGTTTTTAAAAGGGAGAACAACAATAGATAAATCTTCTTCATGTTTTGCAGAGTTTTTAAAAATCCTGGTGTCAGATATCTGTAAATAAATGAAACCTGCAATACATATCAATATCAAAAATCCTGCTGAAAGGCGAAAAAACTTATTCCTGAACAAATTATTTATGGAATAAATTGATTCTTCATTTTCTGAATGCTCAAATGAATCCTGATTTTTAACATCATTTGTTGTGTTTTCATTGGACTCCTCGAGTAAGATTTTCTTTTTTGCTTCTCCCGGTGGAAAACCAAAATGTTCATGAAAACAATGGTTAAAATAGGCCGGACTGCCAAAACCAACTTTGTAGGCAATTTCGGAAGCTGAATCATTGCTTTGACGGAGCAATTCCATTGCTTTTTCCAACCTGACAATACGGATAAATTTGCTTATCGACTGATTATTTATTGATTTTAAACGACGGTGAATGTAGGAACGGCTCATGCCCATTTCACCAGCCAATTCAGATACTCCAAACTGTCCGTTTTCCAGGTTTTCTTCAATAATTCCCGTTAGCTTTTTTATAAATTGATCATGTTGCCAGGGCATAAGTGGCAATGAATTGGTTCAAATAAATTTACAAATTAAAGGATTGATTTACAAGATATAACTAAAAGAATAAATTCCGGTTAACCCCAGGAGTTGCTTTTCATTCTTATTAAAACCAGTCCTTTAATGACGGGCAGTGTGTTATGAATCCGGTTTTACCATTGAGCTAAAACGAACCGGTATAATATTTTCGCGGATGCAATCTCTTTGTGTGTTAGTTATCGATAATATGAGTTGCTTTCCGTTGGTGTTATGAAAGGTTTGGACGTGCGGCCTGGGTTCCTGTACACCGATACATAAGTTGAAGCAGATTATGGAGCTTCACAAATCACTTCATAGCATTGAAATGAGCAGGGAAGATTTTATAGTTAAATTAAAAACCCGACTTTCATTAACAGATATTGAATGGGTCAAAAGAGATGTTGCCCCCTTTTTTTACTAGCTTTAATATAATTTTCATATACTCCCAACAATGAGAACATTCTTATTCCATTCATTGCTGTCTGCCCTGGTGATTCTGTCATCTTGTGTCGAGCTTGTTAGTGATGAATTTCCGGATTATGAAGCAGTACCTTCATTAAATTGTATTCTTGTTTCCGGAGATAGCCTGAGCCTGCAGCTTTCTTTGGCTGAAAAAATTGCATCCTCTGACCTTACTCTTCTTGAAAAAGCCAGTGTACAGATGGTACAAGGGAGTTCCGGAGGGTTTTCACTTGACTACCTGGGCAATGGGCTCTATACATCAAGTACCCGGGTAGAACCAGGTTCTCCTTATTTTATTTCCGTCGACCTGGATGGGTATCCTGAGCTACAGGCCTCTGATTCAGTACCCACACCTTGTAGTGTTTCAATTCTCAGTCAGACCAATACTGCAAAACTAAATGAAGATGGTTTTTATATGACAGGAATAGAGTTAGAATTTAATGATGATCCCCTGACGAAAGATTATTATGAGATTATCATTTACAAAAGAGAGGAAGATCGTATATTTCCAGCCCCTGCTTTTAATGAGCAAAACCAGGTACTGTTAAATGAAGGATTCGAACCCTATACTACTGAAAGCCTTGTATTCAGTGATGAGCTTATTGAGGATGAATATGTATACATGAATCTGATTTATGGCGTTGATTATAGCCGTGGGTCAACGGGTGGCATAAGGTATCAGACGATCAGAGAACATACATTGATCGTAGAATTAAGGCATATTAGCAAAGAATACTATTTGTTTAAAAAGTCTGTGTATTTCTATGAAAATTCCCGCTATGCAGATTTTATTGAAGGAACAGCAACTGTATATCCTATCTATTCAAATGTTGAAAATGGGCTTGGCATACTTGCATCCTACGCTACTTCGTGTGATTCCATTTTTGTGGAAGAAGAAAAAATAATACTATCCAATTAACAAGTGATCCAGTCCAGACACATATTGTACATCCTGCTGCTTGCACTAGCACCGATAGCTAATGCACAAATTCATATCTCCGGCATAGTGAGAGACAGTGAATCCGGCGAGGTGTTAATCGGAGCCAATGTTTTCGATCCTCAGAGTCTCCATGGCACTTCAACTGATAATAACGGTTATTTCAGCATGGCTCTGAAAAAGGGAATAGATAGTCTTTGGGTTACCTATGTTGGATATACTACGCGAGAATTAGCGCTCAATTCAGTGGAGGATACCGTTCTAAGTATTTCACTTGTATCAGGTTCCAGCCTGGAAGAAGTACGTGTAATTGGAAGAAGAAAACCAACATTCAATCAGTCTACACTTTCAAACGAACAGCTTAGATATATACCCTCCATTGGGGGTCAGCCGGATGTTCTTAAAACACTTCAATTATTGCCCGGGGTACAGTCGCAAAATGAAGGTTCCAGTAATTTGCTTGTCAGGGGAGGAAGTCCGGACCAAAACCTATTTTTAATCGA
>CAZOXI010000075.1:0-9864 GCA_964583445.1 uncultured Bacteroidaceae bacterium
TACCATTTCGATGGTTCCTTGTTTTGAAAAGTAATTAACAACTGTTAATAACCTGTGTTCATTTTATGTTGATTAGTTCGACACAAAAAACATTGACAGAAACAGATTTCGCGTTATATTTGATTCATCAAGTGAGCGTATAAAAGCCACTCCGTTCTTTGTGATTTTTCATACTGATATGCAAAGGGGATTCGTCCCCGGCGCGAAAGGAGTCAGAGTGACCGAAACAGGTATTGAAGTCACTCTTCCGTGGCGCAAGTCACGGTCTTGACGCTGGCGCTTTGAAAGATACTGTAACAGGTATTGGGTAAAGCAACAGGCTGTCCAGGAGGATACCTGGAAACCAGGACAGCATGCAGCGTAAAGAAATGTGGACCCGCGCATCTACGGATGCAAAGGACCACCTGTTACCGGCTTCGGCAGGTAGCAGAAATGGGAATACAGTCTTCGGACAGTATTCCGGCATAATAAACCGTAGCTTGACGATTTCTGGTGACTACGGTTGTCAGCAATCGAAATGGGAGTTAGTGCAGACTGGCTCCCATTTGTGTTTTTATACTCCCCTGATCTCCGTTTTTGATTAACCATCCAATTACGCTTTTCTAGCATGCTTTCCATTAGATCAACACGTGTATTTCGGTGCGAAGAACATATTTATATTGAAGTATTATGCCTATTCGTACTATTTGAACAAATCCATTATCTGGTTGTTAAATAGCGAATTAATACTATTCACACCAGAATGTTAATAAGGCTAACTTGTTAGATATCTGACAATTATTATTAGTGATTAATTTTGCAGAGAACATGGTCCAGCCATTTTCAGAATTTAACGACAGGATATGAAAAGAGGTTGCTATATAATAGGTATACTGATTACCGCTTTCTTCTTCGGGGAGATTGCCCTTACCTTCTCCGAAAAAGGTAATTCCTTTCTGATAGAAAACCAGGAGGTAGCTTTTTCACTCAAGCTGGAAAACCATTATTCTGACTTTGATGTCACAAGCACGATCGATGAGCAGGTGAAAGATTTTCTGCGGCAATGGAGCATCAAAGGTGCAAGCGTGGCTATTTCCAAGGGAGAAGAGCTAGTGTACGCAAAAGGATTTGGTTATGCAAACGAGGAAAAGAAAGAGGAGGTGAAACCCGGTCACCTTTTCAGGATCGCTTCCGTTTCCAAGCTCATCACTGCCGCTGCTATGATGAAACTTTACGAAGAAGGGTATGTCGATCCGGACGAAAAAGTTTTCGGACCGCAGGGAATCCTTGATACAACGCTGTTTAGTGCATATAAAGACAGCAGGGTGGAGCAAATTACGGTCAAACACCTGCTTAATCATACTTCAGGATGGTCAAGACGCATTGGTGATCCGATGTTCAATACACTGTATATCTCCCGGAAGATGAAGATCGAACCACCCCTTCAGATCGATCATGTGATTGAATATGCCCTGTCCAGGAATCTGAATTATGACCCCGGTACCAGGTACAGCTATTCAAACCTTGGTTATGGAATTCTCGGAAAGGTCATTGAAGAAATAAGTGGCATGCCTTATGAAGATTATGTGATCATCAATGTGCTCAAACCCGCAGGGATTCACGATATGCATATCGGCCGCAGTTTTGCACATGAGAAATTCCCAAACGAGGTCAGTTATTATAATGTAGGCAGGAAGCACATGACCTACGCCATTGATGGATCCGGTGAACTTGTACCTGCCTGTTACGGCGGGAACAATATTGAACTGCTGGGTGCTGCAGGAGGCTGGGTCGCCTCAGCACCTGAATTGTGTAAACTTATTACCGCATTGGATGGTTTTGATCATCAACAGGATATTCTGAAAAAGGAAACCCTGGATATGATGGTAAATCCCGACCAGGCCGGCAGGGGACTGTTTGGATGGAGAGGCCAGGATCGTTATGGGACCTGGTGGAGAACGGGATACATCAGTGGCTCGACTGCTTTGCTTGTGCGACAGCAGGATGGGGTGAACTGGGTAATCCTTATGAATACCTCCACCTTTAAGGAGTCCCGGATACAAAGATATACCTCCTCGATGATGTTCAGGGCAGTCAATAGCGTTGAGCTATGGCCATACCTGAACCTGTTCCTCGTCGACCAGGACTACCCGGAACCCATTTCAGAAATTCCTCTAAGCAACCCACTTCTTTAGATGAATTTTCTTTTTTAAATTTCCATTTCCTGCTACCTTTGCGCGCGCTGCAATTAAAATCGATGTGGAGCTTATTAATATGAATCATCCGATCACCTGCGGGAATTCTGATGCTGACATGATGCAAATCACATCAGGCCGGACCTGGAATTTGCAGCGGATGAACCGGTGGAATTTTCAGCTGTGTTATTCAAAACATTTTCACAAAAGGCTTGTTATATAATCGACTTATTGAAATTATTCTTAAACAAAACTCATAATTTAACATGGCGCAGTTTGAAGTTATAATGCCTAAAATGGGTGAGAGCATCGAAGAGGCAACCATTACAAAATGGTTTGTAAAAGAAGGAGATAAGGTCGTTGAGGACGATGTTCTGCTCGAAATTGCTACTGATAAAGTAGATTCTGAAATCCCTTCCCCTGTAGAAGGTGTTGTAAAAAAAGTATTGTTTGAACAGGATGAAACGATTGCTGTAGGTACAGTCATCGCAGTAATCGACATGGATGGTGAAGGATCCGGCGACGAAAGTTCGGATACCGGGCAGTCCTCTGAGAAACAAGACACTACCCAACAGGGCGCGGTCCCTCAGCAGGAAGAGGGGGATGATCAGAAAACATCCACTGCTGCCGCTGCGGCTTCCACCGGCGATGCAACCGCACAAACTTCTGCAAAACCTGCTGTTGCATCACAATCAGATTCAGGCCGATTTTATTCTCCATTGGTCCGCAAAATTGCACAGGAAGAAAATGTTTCCCAGGAGGAACTTGATTCCATAGAAGGAAGCGGTCAGAACGGCAGGGTTCAAAAGAAAGATATACTTGGTTATATAGAATCCAGGAGCACCGGTGTCACTGCAGAGAAAACTTCCGGAGCCGAAGCTCCCCAGGCGCCAACCCCGCAGTCCAAACAAGCACCAGAGGTGAAAGTACCGGTTGCTTCGTCGCCTGGTGATGAAGTCATTGAAATGAGCCGCATGCGGAAACTGATCGCTGCGCACATGATCAACTCCAAGCAAACCTCGGCGCATGTAACAAACATGCTGGAAATCGACGTGACCAACGTGGTCAACTGGAGAAACAAGGTAAAAGACGAATTCCTGGAAAAACAGGGACAGAAGCTGACGTACCTTCCGGTATTTATGGAGGCCACTGTAAAGGCCCTTCGCGATTACCCTACGATCAATGCGAGCGTGGACGGGGAAAATATTATAATCCGCAAGGATATCAACCTGGGAATTGCTGTTTCCCTGGAAGACAATAACCTGATCGTGCCAAATATCAAGCATGCCGATCAATTGAACCTGAGCGGGCTGACCACCAATTTGAATAATATTGCGGCGGCAGCCAGGAGTAACAAGTTGAGTCCGGACGATATTTCAGGTGGTACGTTTACCATCACCAATTTCGGTACCTTCAGGAACGATATAGGGACACCGATCATCAATCAGCCCGAACTGGCGATACTGGCGATCGGTGCGATCAAGAAAAAACCTGCCGTACTGGAGACACCCGAGGGCGATGTGATCGCAATACGCCATAAGATGTGGTTATCGCTTACCTATGACCACAGGATCATCGATGGCGCACTGGGTGGTGCTTTCCTAAGAACACTCGGCGACTACATCGAGGCTTTTGATGTTAACCGTACTATTTAAGAATTTTTCAACTATATATATACTATGTCCAAAGAAAAGAGATTTCACATAAAGAAAACAGATAAAAAGACCCTGGAAAAATGGTTCAAACTGATGGTAATTGGCCGTGTACTCGATGACAGGGCCCCCAATTACCTGAAACAGGCCATTGGATGGTCCTACCATGCACCTTATGCAGGTCACGATGGAATACAATTGGCCATCGGCCAGGTGTTTGACAAGGAAAATGACCACCTTTTTCCGTATTACAGGGACATGCTCACAGCGATTTCCGCAGGTATCTCAACCGAAGAGATCATCCTGAACGGAATCTCAAAAGCCACGGATGTTGCCGGCGGCGGAAGACACATGTCCAACCATTTTGCGAAACCTGAATGGAACATTCATAATTCATCTTCCTGCACGGGTAACCATGCACAACATGCCACCGGTGCCGGGAGGGCACTAAAAACATACAAGGTGCCGGGCGTGGCCATCAGCAGCCAGGGGGAATCATCCGTTTCCGAGGGCTATGTCTATGAAGCCATTAACGGGGCTTCCAATGAGCAGCTACCGGTCATCTTCGTTTTCCAGGACAATGGGTACGGGATCTCTGTTCCAAAAAAAGACCAGACAGCGAACAGGAAGGTAGCAGATAATTTTAGCGGATTTAAATACCTGAAGATTTTTCATTGTAATGGGAAGGATGTGTTCGACTCGATGAATACCATGTTCGAAGCCAAGGAATATGTGGAAAAACATGAACATACTGTAATCGTCCAGGCCAACTGTGTCAGGATGCACTCACATTCAAATTCCGACCGACATGACCTGTACAGGGACGATTACGAGTTGAATTATGTCAACGAGTATGATCCGCTGGCCAAATACAGGCGCTTATTGCTCAGGTATGAACGTTTTACGGAAGAAGAGCTTGTTGCCATTGAGGAGCAGGCAAAAGAGGAGGTCAAAAAGGCACATAAAGCTGCCATGAGCGCTCCCGATCCGGATCCTGCATCCATTTTCGACCACGTGCTGCCTGAGCCCTATGTTTCGGAAAAATATCCCGATGGACTGCACCAGCACGACGGGAAAGCCAAAAAAATGATCGAAGGGATCAATGAGACCCTTAAAGCTGAATTCCGGCACAATCCGGACACCTATATCTGGGGTCAGGATGTGGCCAATAAGGAGAAAGGCGGGATATTCAATGTGACCAAAGGCATGCAACAGGAATTTGGCAGGGAACGCGTGTTCAACGCACCCATCGCTGAAGATTTTATCGTTGGTACTGCTAACGGGATGAGCAGGTTCAATGACAAGATACGTGTGGTCGTTGAAGGAGCTGAGTTTGCAGACTATTTCTGGCCTGCAATGGAACAGTTGTTGGATACATCCCATGATTTCTGGCGCTCCAATGGCCAGTTCAGCCCCAATATCACGATCCGGCTTGCTTCGGGAGGATACATCGGCGGTGGACTTTACCACAGTCAGACCATCGAAGGCACACTCACAACGCTTCCCGGAATCCGCGTGGTCTATCCAAGCTATGCAGATGATGCTGCAGGACTGCTCAGAACAAGCATACGCTCAAGGGGTATCACCCTGTTTCTTGAGCCCAAGGCACTTTATAACGCACCAAAGGTCGCTACACCCATCCCCGATGATTTCGAAGTACCCTTTGGCAAGGCCAAAGTAAGAAGAGAGGGCACGGATGTCAGTATCATCACTTATGGAAATACAACGCCCATGTGTATGGATATTGCAGAGAAAATGGAAGAACAGGAAGTTTCTGTGGAAGTTGTTGACCTGAGGTCACTCAGCCCGCTGGATTCAGCGACCATCCTTGCATCAGTTAAAAAAACAGGAAAAGTCCTGGTGGTGCATGAAGACAAGGTTTTTGGCGGTTTCGGAGGAGAGGTCGTCTCCCAGATCACCGAGTCGGCTTTCGAATATCTCGACGGACCGGTCATGCGCGTGGGTTCGACCTTCACCCCGGTAGGTTTTAACAGGATCCTTGAAAAGGCCATTCTTCCGGATGCGGAACGTATTCAGAATGCCCTCGACAAATTGCTGAAATACTAACATCAGGCAGCAACCGGAATATATTAAAATGCTGTCGGTTGCCGAAAGAGGCATTTTGCTTGCCATGAGGTGAAAAGAAATTTAATAAATGACTAATTGTCAATACTTTAAGTAAAATATATGAAAAAAACAGCGATAATTTACAGCTTCAATACAAAGAAAACCGCCAAAATTGCAGAGAAGATCAAGGAGGAATTCAATGATGATGCCATTGAGATGGTCAACGCAGAAGACCTGACTGAAGAAAGTTTCGGGGCTTACGACCAGGCAATCCTGGGTGTGCCGACCTGGTTCGACGGTGAACTTCCTAACTACTGGGATGAATTTATACCTGCATTGGAAGACATGAACCTTAAAGGGAAGAAATACGCGATCTATGGGCTGGGAGACCAGAAGGGATATCCTGAGAATTTCCAGGATGGCATCGGGCTCATGGCTGAGATACTCGAGGAACTGGGTGCCGAAATTGTTGGTCTGACCAGCACTGAAGGGTATACTTTCGAACGTTCGCGGGGTGTGCGTGGTGATCAATTCCTCGGACTGGCCATCGACTATGAAAACCAGGCATCTAAAAATAAGTCCAGGATCGCTGACTGGGTTGCAGACCTGAAAGAAAAATTTGAGTAACCACCGGGTAACTGCGATAATGAAAGATCTTTGAAAGGCAGGGTTATTTAAGGTACCCCTGCCTTTTTTTAGTTGCTTATACTCCTGTACTCACTACCTTTATGCAGCAAAAAGTTAAATATTGAGGGAAAAGTCTGTAAAATATTAAGGATATTGTGCTATAAAGCATAAATTTGCAAACTATTCATTGAAACTACTAAAAACATCAAAGCATGAGTAAGGATCGCGTGTACGTTTTTGATACTACGCTGAGAGACGGCGAACAAGTTCCCGGGTGTCAGCTGAATACTATTGAAAAAATTGAGGTTGCAAAAATGCTCGAAGGCCTTGGAGTCGATGTAATTGAAGCAGGTTTTCCCATTTCCAGCCCGGGTGATTTCAATTCAGTGGTTGAGATTTCAAAGGCAGTGACGGAACCCGTGGTTTGCGGCCTTACAAGGGCCATCAAAAAAGATATCGAGGTTGCCGCAGAAGCGTTGAAGTTTGCCAAAAGGCCGCGAATCCATACCGGTATCGGGACGTCATATTATCACATCGTACATAAATTAAACAGCACACCCGAAAAGATTATTGAGCGGGGTGTTGATGCTGTTAAATATGCTAAATCTTTCGTGGAGGACGTTGAATTTTATGCTGAGGATGCCGGTCGTACCGACAATAAATTCCTGGCCACGGTAATTGAGAAAATGATCGCTGCCGGTGCAACAGTGATCAATATTCCGGATACTACAGGATACACTTTGCCGGAAGAATACGGGAAAAAGATTAAATACCTGATGGAAAACGTCTCCAATATCGATAAAGCGATCCTCTCCACGCATTGTCATAACGATCTCGGTATGGCTACTGCCAACACCATGTCTGGTGTGATCAACGGGGCCAGGCAGGTAGAGGTCACCGTCAACGGTATTGGTGAACGCGCAGGGAATACTTCGCTGGAAGAGGTGGTAATGATCATGAAAAGCCGCAAGCACCTGAACCTGGAAACCAACATCAATCCAAGGAAAATCCATAATGCCAGCAGGCTCGTCTCTACACTTATGCGGATGCCTGTCCAGCCCAATAAAGCGATCGTGGGTAGAAATGCTTTCGCCCACTCCTCTGGAATTCACCAGGATGGTGTGCTGAAAAGGAGAGAAAACTACGAGATTATTAATCCGAAAACCGTAGGTATTAAAGAGTCTTCTTTCGTCCTCACGGCGAGAAGCGGACGGGCAGCACTCAAGCACCGGCTGAAAGCATTGGGATATACATTTGAAAAAGACGCCCTGGATTCTCTTTACGAGCAGTTCCTTTCTGTTGCAGATGCAAAAAAAGAGGTGGATGACGACGACCTCAAAGCATTGGTAGGCGCAAGTTCAAGGGATATCAAACGCAACCTTCACCTGCATCGATTACAGGTACTCTGCGGCAAAGGCTCTGTTCCGGTAGCCACCGTCACCATCGAGTGGGAAGGAACGTGCCATTCAGCAACTGCTGAAGGAAATGGACCTGTTGATGCAGCGTTCAGTGCTGTGAAAAAAATCATTAAAAAGAAGGTAAAACTGGAAGAATTCCTGATCCAGGCCATCCACAGGGGAAGCAACGACCTTGGGAAGGTGCACGTGCAGGTAGAATCCAAGGGACAGGTCTTTTACGGTTTCTCAGCATCGACGGATATCATCACTGCTTCAGTGGAGGCATTTATCGATGCACTCAGCCAGACTGTATAGTGCCTATCAAGCCACGTTGACTGTATTGACAGAATCTCTATAGTATTACAGTTTTTTAACACCTCCGCTTAAACTCTTTCGCACTTACATTGTCTAATGACCGTGAAAAGTGTAGAACCGTATTAATTATCCAAACGAATGCAAATCAAAAATATATTGATACTGGCGTTGATAACGCTAGCATCCTCTTCTTTATATGGACAAAAAGGACCTAATCCCGATGTAAACAACCCGGATGCAAGTGGGCAGATTATTGGAACTATAGTGGAGCGTGCTTCCGCTGTCCCGATGGAATACACCAGCATTGCAGTGTACAGGGTGACTGATTCATCGCTGGTGACGGGCACTGTATCCAATACTGACGGGGAGTTCCGGCTGGAAGACGTCCCATTTGGCAGGTATTATCTTGAAATTAAATTTGTTGGGTATGAAAAAGCCGTATACGATCCCGTAATTGTTTCCCGGGACAACCGGATCGTGGACATTGGACAATTGAAACTCTCACTCAGCACGGAAACACTCGATGAGGTGGAGATTGTTGCAGACCAGCGCAGGGTTGAATACAAGATTGACAAGAAAGTGGTGAATGTGAGTGAAGACCTCAGCGCTGCCGGCGGAACTGCCGTGGATGTGCTGGAAAATACGCCATCCGTTACGGTGGATATTGAGGGTAATGTATCCCTCAGGGGCAGCGGCAGCTTCACCGTGTTGATCAATGGAAAACCTACCGTACTCGATGCTGCTGATGCACTGCGTCAAATACCGGCCAGTTCCATTCAGAATATCGAGATCATCACCAATCCATCCGTCAAGTACGATCCTGACGGAAATGGTGGGATCATCAATGTAGTGCTGAAAAAACAAATTGAGAAGGGAGCCACGGGGATCGTAAATGCATCCGTGGGACGCAATAATAAGTACAGGTTCGATGCACTGCTCAACAGAAGAACTGGCAAAATGAACTATTTCATAGGGGGAAATTACAGCGATAACCTCTATGATGGTTCCCTGGTCAGGGAGCATATCACATACCTCGACAGGGGTATACAGGAACTCAACGATGCAACGGGTGATTTTAATTTTATCCGCGGCGGATACCAGGTGAAAGCCGGGATGGACTATGATTTTTCGCCCAAGAGCAACCTGGCTTTTGAAGCGAGTGGCGGACAGTATAAATTTGGTATCGACAGGTCCAACACTTCCCATGAATACACCATTCCCGCATCGGAGGATTTTTATTTTATCAACACCAATGTAATGACCAGGAACCGGACCTATTTCAGCGGGAACCTGAATTACACCCAGACCTTCGACACTTCGGCACACAAGCTCGTGGTTATGGCCAATTTTTCGCGAAGCACCGGGGAAGGTACAGAAGACCTTGAATTTCAGGAAACAAATGAGAATTACGAAGTAATACCCTCTGATCTTTCGCAAAGCAACAGGAACCTTGAAACAGATGGTGGCATGGAATACCGCCTGCAGCTGGATTATACCAAGCCTTTAGCGAACGGAAAATTTGAAGCTGGCTACCAGGCACGCATTGATGATGAGCTGGAAGATTTTATCTTCCAGGAATACGATCCGGATACAGACCAATGGAATGCTGTGGATGAAAACAGCAGTGAGATC
>CAZOXI010000076.1:0-9861 GCA_964583445.1 uncultured Bacteroidaceae bacterium
ATGAAGATATATTTAAATTTTGTCATTGATTCAATAGATTTCAAATTGATTTCGGTTTGCACCTTCAGTGTACACCTGTTGCTCCAGGTTGTTATAAAATTCAAGTTTGCGTTTGTTCAGGAGAATACTCCTGATGTCATTCCTGATCAGTTCGAGTGGACTGATCTCACCTGCATTCTTGTATTCCGAAATGTGAACGAAGTAACGGGAGCGTGCGTCAGTTGCTTCAATATTCCTGTTGTATCTCAAAAACCTCCCGGGCTGGTGAATCTCGTAAGGTACCTGTTCTATCACGGTGTTGAGATAGACCCAGGAGTTGTTGAATATGTCGAATTTTTCCGCGTAATTGATGCTGTATTTTTCCAGTCTATCCAGGTCATCCAGTGACCCGGATCGGGTCCAGGAACGCACATTCGCGATATCCGGCGCTGAGAGTGGGACTTTGACAAAGATACATTTGATGATCGCATCATTGAGGATGAAATTGTTGATGTTTTCCTCGTAATACGCCCTGATCTCTTCCTCAGTAATGAGGGTATCCATTTTCTGTTGCAACAGTTTCTGCCTGTAGGTATAGATCAATAATGAGGATCTGTATTCTTCTATTTTCTTCTGAACATTCTTCTGATCCTCAGACAGTGCTTCTTCGGCACGATGAAGCATCAGCTGCTTCCTGATCCAGGTATCGATGTAATTCCGGGTGATGGCAGCGCTGTCGCGCTCACTTGACCCATCTGGTACTGCATCGGAAATGTCTGACAGGTAGAGGTATTTATCGAATACGCGGGCCAAAGGTTCCTGTTGGTTATTGGGAACGAGCAAGTTGCAGGCCGACATCATGATCGTTGTCATGACAGCCAGGGAAAGATATGACAGGCGTATTTTCAAACTACTATTCAATTTTAGAGAGCAATGATCTGTTTACTTCAACATCATATTTGTTCCTTAATTCCTCGATCCACTGCTTTTCGAGGTAATCCTGGTAATCAGAAGTCACCTGGCCACGTGTTTCGTGGAGCTCTTTAGGTGCAGGACGAACGATTTTTTTCACAATCACAAAATTACTCCGTCCATCCTCTTTATATACTTCACCTGTGCCGGTCTTACCGTTCAGTGCGTCTACGTGGGTATTGCGTCCTTCTTCCACGAGGAATTCTTCAAGCGTGACGCACTGGACTGTATCGTTGTCGCAGAATTTTTTGTTAAGCTTTTCCTGGTCCCACCGTCCTTTGGCAATCCTGGATGAACGCTTCAACAGTTTCTCCAGGTCTACGGTACTGTCAGCACTTACGATTACCCCTTTCATACGTTCTTCCCACATATAGTCATCACGATGAGCTTCGAAAAAGGCTTCCAGTCCGGTTGTATCTTCAACGGCTTTGGTCCATACTTTCTCATCCATGAGGTCGAACAGGAGGATCCCATCGTGGTATTCCTGGAGGATATGCCTGTATTCAGGGAACCTTTCCGGCAGACTCTCCTCTTCAACATCCATCAGGTATTCTTCTAAATATTTGTTGAATGTTATGTCCACATAATTTTCAACAGGCATTTGGAGCCTCCTTCTCTTGATATTGGCCAGGTGGTCCGTAAAATCTCCCAGTGTAATTTCTTCCCCGGTAATACTGAACAGGACTTCGTCTTCATCAAACTCGAAATTGACAGGATCCCAGGTGCCTTTGAAAATGGTAGTGTCAACAATGGAATAGAGGGTTTGGTAAGTACCTTCATTCAGATTGTAATTGTACTTGTCTTTCAGTTTATTCAGGTATCGTTCCCTTTTCACCCTGTCCCTGTCACCTTTCAGCGCGCGCGATTGCAGGGTTGATTCCATTTCTTCATAGGATCCTATTCCCTTTTTGTCTACCAATTTTATCAGGTGCCATCCATAAAAGCTCTGGAAAGGTTCACTAACGTCCCCGGGATTTTCCAGGTCAAAAGCCACTTGCTCAAACTCCTTGATCATTCGGCCTGTACCGAACCAGGGCAATAACCCCTGGTTGGCCGCACTGTTCCTGTCATCGCTGTACTTTTCTGCCATCTCGCCAAAAGGAACGCCCGAACTGATGCTGTCGCTGATGGCTATCATCTTGTTTTTCACCTCCGCCTGCGCTTCAGTCGACATTTCCTGGGGGACGCGCAGGAAAATATGTGCTACTTTTACCTGTCCGATGGCGGGCCGTTCCCCGTGCTTTTTGATGATATGATATCCATGCTGTGTTCTTACAGGCATGGAGACCTCCCCGGAATCCAGCTCATAAGCTGCTGTTTCGAAAGGATATACCATCATGAATACTGTAAAATAACCGAGATCGCCGCCATTGACCCGTGCTCCAGGATCTTCAGAGGTTGCCCTTGCAACGGTCCCGAAATCTTCTCCGTCCAGGATTCGCTGCCTGATCTCCATGGCCCGCTCATATCTTTTAAGGGTGTCCTCAGGAGAAGCATTTGGTTCCACACCCAGGAGGATATGGCTGACATGAACGTCTTTTTTCATACGTTCGTATGCCTCCTTCATCAGTTCTTCCCTGGTCTCTTCATCGGTAAGGTAAGGTTTTGCAAGTTGTTCCTTGTAATTGTTGAATTCGGTCAGGAACTTTTTTGTGGTATCCATCCCCAGGCGCTCGGCCTCCATCACTTTGAGCTTAAAATTGATGAACAGGTCGAGGTATTCTTCGGGCGTCTGCTGGTTGGAAGCAATGCTGTTATTATTTTTATTGTAAATCCTTTCAAATTCGTCAAGTGTAATCTCTTTGTCGTCGATTGTCATCAGTATTTCCTGGCTGACAGCAGCAGCGAAAGTCGCACACATAAAAAAGAAAACCAGAAGAATTTTTAATCTTGTCATGGTAAAAGTGTTTTGTCTAGTTAAGAAACGGTAATATCTTTTGCTTATTATCTGCTATAATTTGGCGCTTCCCTGGTGATGGTGACATCGTGCGGGTGACTTTCTGCAACACCGGCATGGGTGACACGGACAAATTTTGCCTGCTGAAGCGCCTGGATGTCCCTGGCACCGCAATACCCCATGCCTGCACGCAATCCGCCAATCATCTGGTAGATCACTTCATTGAGCGATCCCTTGAATGGCACGCGGGCAACGATTCCTTCGGGCACCAGCTTATTGATATCATCCTCTACGTCCTGGAAATAACGGTCTTTGGAGCCCTGTTGCATTGCTTCGACAGATCCCATGCCCCGGTAGGATTTATATTTCCTGCCGTTGTAAATAATCGTTTCCCCCGGAGATTCTTCCACGCCCGCGAAGAGCGAGCCGGCCATGATCGTATTCGCTCCGGAAGCAAGTGCCTTTACAATATCTCCTGAATACCTGATCCCTCCATCGGCGATCACCGGTATGCCATGTTTTGTAGCTTCTGAAGCTACGTCAAATATGGCCGTGAGCTGTGGAATGCCAACACCGGCTACAACACGGGTGGTGCAGATGGAACCGGGTCCGATCCCGACTTTCAACGCATCGGCACCGGCATCTATGAGCGCCCTGGCTGCTTCTGCTGTTCCGATATTTCCTACCACGATATCGATCTGGTCAAATGTACGCTTGATCTTGCGGCAGGTATCGATCACACCCTTGGAATGACCGTGGGCAGTATCGATGACCACAG
Organism: uncultured Bacteroidaceae bacterium; assembly: GCA_964583445.1. Lineage (GTDB taxonomy): Bacteria > Bacteroidota > Bacteroidia > Bacteroidales > M55B112. The sequence continues at coordinate 3,627 of CAZOXI010000076.1, forward strand.
CATCCACGCCTGCTTCGACGAGTGCCCTGACGTTCGCCTCCACATTGCCGGATACACCCACCGCGGCAGCTACCCTGAGCCGTCCTTTTGAATCTTTTGCTGCATTGGGCCTGTCTTTCGATTTCGTAATGTCTTTGTAGGTGATCAGGCCGATTAGCTTATTCTTATCGTCCACTACCGGCAGCTTCTCGATCTTATGCTGCTGGAGTATTTTTCCGGCCTGCGCCAGGTTGGTATTGCTCGTAGTGGTGATGATATTTTTACTGGTCATCACTTCCCCCACGGGCCTTTTCATATCCTGCTGGAACCGAAGGTCACGATTGGTAACAATTCCAATGAGTACATTTTCTTCGTTCACCACCGGTATTCCCCCGATCTTATATTCTTTCATCAGGGAGAGGGCATCCTGCACCGTGCCTGCTTTCCTGATGGTGATCGGTTCATGGATCATCACGCTCTCGGCGCGTTTCACCTTCCTGACCTCCATGGCCTGGTCTTCAATGCTCATGTTTTTATGGATCACACCGATACCTCCCTCGCGGGCAATGGTGATGGCCAGCCTGGCTTCGGTGACCGTATCCATAGCTGCAGAGACAATCGGAGTGTTAAGGAGGATGTTCCTGGAGAACTTGCTGGCCAGGGAAACCTCTCGCGGCAGTACCTGGGAAAACGCCGGTCGCAGCAACACATCGTCGAAGGTTAAACCTTCTGCCTCTATTTTCTTTTCATAAAAAGACATTCTATCTTTATTTGATTAAATTTAAATGTGGCAAAAATACAAAAAAAAGGGCAATGATCCGGCTATTTTTCAAGGGTTTAAGAATTGTTAACAAATTAAGCACAAGTGCCATTTAATCAATGAAATATGAGCGACTACCATGATATACTGAGACAATACTGGGGGTATTCTTCTTTTCGACCGCTCCAGGAGGATATTGTGGAATCGGCAGTTTCAGGGAATGATACACTGGCTTTGATGCCCACCGGAGGAGGGAAATCCATTACTTTCCAGGTCCCGGCACTGGCAAAAGAGGGGATATGCCTGGTCATCACACCACTCATCGCATTGATGAAAGACCAGGTGGAAAACCTGAAGTCAAGAAAGATCAAGGCCATGGCTATTCACAGTGGAATGACCCGCGATGAGATCAATATAGCACTGGATAATTGCATCTTCGGTGGATATAAGTTCCTGTACCTTTCACCCGAACGTTTGCTGACAGAGCTGTTTCGTGTCAGGGTACAGCAGATGAATGTCAACCTGATTGCCGTAGATGAGGCACATTGCATTTCCCAGTGGGGTTATGATTTTCGACCTTCCTACCTGCAGATCGCGTCCCTGCGCGACCTCCTTCCGGGCACTCCCGTGCTTGCCCTTACGGCGACAGCCACACCACGGGTGGCCAAAGATATCATGCAGCGGCTTGCTTTCCGTGAGGAGAAGCTGTTGAAAAAACCATTTGAGCGAACCAACCTCGTGTATGTAGTCAGGAAAACCGAGGATAAACAGAAGGAATTACTGAATATCGTCGAGAAGATCAAAGGGACGGGGATCGTCTATGTACGCAACAGGAGAAAAACCCGGGAGCTGGCCGACCTGTTGGTGGGTCATGGATACAGCGCCTCCAATTACCATGCAGGTCTGAAATTCGATTACCGCATGAAAAAGCAGGAGGACTGGCAGCTGGGCAAAACACGTATCATGGTCTCCACCAATGCATTTGGGATGGGGATCGACAAACCGGATGTACGCTTCGTGGTGCATATGGACCTTCCGGATGCTCCGGAAGCTTATTTCCAGGAGGCCGGAAGGGCAGGAAGGGATGAGAAAAAAGCTTATGCGATCCTGCTATTCAGCGATGCAGACGAAAAAACGGTGGAGCGACGCATCGAGGTGAGTTTTCCGCCGTTCAACGTGATCAGGGAGATATACAATGCATTGTTCAACTTCCTTCAGGTACCGGTCGGTGCAGGAAAGGGGACCTCTCACGATTTCATCATGGGAGACTTTCTGTCAAGGTACAAGTTCAATGCCCAGACTGTAACCAGTGCCCTGGCAATTCTCTCCAGGGAGGGATATTTTGAGATTACCGAGGAGATCAACAATCCCTCCAGGATCCATTTCAGGGTAGGACGTGATGAGCTTTATAAGTTCCAGGTGAAGAATCCCAAATTCGACAGCTTCCTCAAACTTATCCTCCGTTCATATACAGGCTTGTTCTCACAATATGTGGCGTTTGATGAGCATACCCTTTCGCGCCGTGCCGGCATGTCAGGTGAAGAGGTCTACCAATACCTGTTGAAGCTTTCCGCTATGCGGGTAATCAATTACATTCCCAGGAAACAGAACCCGGTCATTACACTCCTGGAAGAGCGGCTGGATGAACGCAATATTCATATTTCAGCGGAAAGGTACAAATTCAGGAAGGAGCGCTACCTGGAACGCAGCGCGGAAATGCTGGCTTATGCCCGTACCGAAACGAAATGCAGGAGCCAGTTTCTGCTTGCCTATTTCGGCGAATTGAATTCAAAACGTTGCGGCAGATGTGATGTGTGTGTCGGGAAGAAAGATAAGCAGCTCTCAACGAATGAGCTGGCATCTGCTTCAGAAAAAGTACTGGCTGCGCTTGATCAGCAACCTGGTGAACTTACTGCCATTGCAGCGGGGACATCCCTGGACCCGGATCTTGTTACTACCGTGCTCGAACACCTCCGGGAAGCGGGAAAGATCCACAGAAGAAAAGACTTGCTGTTCGAGCGCAGGGATAAATGAACCCGACCTGGTCGCTTCCCATTCTTTTTTCTTATTTTTGCACCATGACAGAACAAAACGATATGCAGGGTACCGGTGTTTATGCACCTGAAGTACTGGACTTTGTCAGGTCTGCAAATGCATACTGCAGCTGGCTGGAAGATGCTGACCAGGTAGAACCCGTGGACTTTATTCACTCCTCGCTCGGTATCCTTTCGAGGGTTTACCACCACGTGGTTTCCATGGAGCTGCCCGAGCCGCTGATGGAAGGAGGGAACGAAAAGTTTGTGACCGAGCAGGACTGGTCATCCGTATACCAGAAAATACTGCACCTGTTGGGCCGGCACAATGACTACCTGAGGATCGCAGAGGATGATGAGTTCGACAGGTCCGACCTGGTAACGCACCACATCTCTGAAGACCTTGCGGATATTTACCAGGACCTGAAGGATTTTACGTTGCAGTACCGGCAGGGGGTGGAAGAGATTATGAATGACGCAGTCTGGGAGGTAATGGATAATTTTGAAAATTACTGGGGGAGCAAGCTGCTCCATGCATTGCAGGCATTGAATACGCTTTATGTAAATAAAACAGACCCGTCAGCAGACATGGATGAGGGCGGACCTTCCGGTGAGGATGATGACATTCCCAAATACGATCCTTCCTTTTTCACCAGGTTACAGGATTCAAACGAGGAGGAGATTTGATGTTTCAGAAGGAGATCACGAAGGAAGAGATCAATCAACTTGATGTCAGGCAGTTCGAGGGTGAGATACGGGTAGTGCAACATCCCGCAGCGTTTATGGATGCCATGAATGAGCTCCGGAGATACGAGGTGCTGGGATTCGATACGGAGACAAAGCCTGCGTTTAAAAAAGGCGTCAATCATAAGATTTCCCTGATCCAGATATCCAACGACAACGTGGCCTGGTTATTCAGGGTGAATAAAATAGGGATACCCCCGGAATTAAGGAATTTCCTCGAAGATGAACGTGTACTGAAAGTCGGTGCCGGGCTGCTTGATGACATGCGGCGCCTCAGGCAGATCACAAGGTTCCAGCCTGGTGGATTCCTGGACCTGCAGAAATACGTCGAAGCATTCAGCATTGAATCCAAGAGCCTGAAAAAAATGGTCGCTATCGTGCTGGGATACAAGATCTCCAAATCACAGCAGATGTCCAACTGGGAAGCAGGTGAGCTGACCAGGCAACAGCAGAAATATGCGGCTACGGATGCATGGGCCTGCCTGGAGATCTATAATAAATTACGAAATGCACTCAATGACTACACAGGATAAGCAAGTAAAGATCGTTCTCAAATCAGGCAAGGACCAATCCCTCAGGCGCAGGCATCCCTGGTTGTTCTCCGGGGCAATCAAGAAAATTTATGGACAGCCTGCTGATGGCGATCTCGTGGATGTGTATGATAACAAAGAGGAGCGGCTGGGCACAGGGCATTATCAGACCGGATCCATTGCTGTGCGCATGCTCACTTTCGGTGACAGCAGGGTCGGGGAGGACCTTTTTGCAGCCAGGGTGGCTGAAGCATGGAACCACCGCCGCCAGGAGGGGCTTTTCGAAGCGCAGACCACCAATGTATTCAGACTCGTGAATGCTGAAGGAGATGGGTTGCCGGGCCTGATCATCGATTATTATAATGGCGCAGCAGTCATTCAGCTCCATTCTGCAGGCATGTTCAGAAACCTGGATCGGATTGTTGAGGCATTGATACAACTGGACGGGCTGCCTGTGGACACTGTGTATACTAAGAGTAAAAACACCCTGCCTGAAAAGCCGGGGATCGAGCCGGCCGACCGACTGCTTTTCGGGGAGCGGACAGAAGGCGAAGTGCTGGAATACGGCTACCGGTTCCGGGTGAACTGGGAACGGGGACAAAAAACCGGTTTTTTTATCGACCAGCGGGAGAACCGTAATTTGCTGAAAAAATATGCAAGGGGCAGGAATGTGCTGAATATGTTTTGTTTTACAGGCGGATTCAGTGTTTACGCGCTGGGGGGTGATGCAGCATTGGTCCACAGCGTGGACAGTTCCGGTCACGCGATAGACCTTACCCGGGAGAATGTGGAAATGAATTTCAGCAGGACAAAAAACCACGAGGCATTTGCTGCCGATGCATTTGAATTTCTGCAGGATATTGACCAGAAATATGACCTGGTGATACTGGATCCCCCGGCTTTTGCAAAACACCAGCGTGTGCTCAATAATGCCCTCCAGGGATATAAAAAGCTGAATCAGAAAGCCATTGAACAAATCAGACCGGGAGGCATCCTGTTCACTTTCAGTTGCTCCCAGGCGGTGAGTAAGGATAATTTCAGAAAATCAGTCTTTGCTGCTGCTGCCAATACCGGTCGGAATGTTCGGATCCTGCACCAGTTGATCCAGCCGGCCGACCACCCGGTCAGCATCTACCACCCTGAAGGTGAATACCTGAAAGGACTGGTGTTGAAAATTGATTAATAGCTAATTCCTGCCATTTGCCGGTAAAATCGTACCGCTGACCTAATTTCGCTTTCAGGGCTTTGGTAAATTCATGAAGTTTGCCTGTAACATTATATGGATTGGATCGTCGTTTATACAGTTACCTATTCATTGCATATGCTAACTTTTAAATTGTATATTATGAGAAAAGCAACACTATCTATACTGATTATTTCAGCATTCATGCTGCAGTCCTGTGTATTTGGGGACTGGGACAATGGGATTATCGGGGAAGGCGACGTGGTGACCGAAGTCATTGCGATCGATGGTTTCACCGGTGTGCACGCCAGCTCTGGTATTGATGTGAACATCACCCAGGGAGACTTTCATGTGGAGGTCGTCGCAGATGAAAACCTGCATGAATATATTACGGTTGAGCGCGAGGGGGGGGATCTTCGCATCGGCTCCGATCGAAACATCTACCGTGCCAAATCAAAGGTGGTCAATGTATCATTGCCCGAACTGACCAACATCAGGATCAGCAGCGCCGGAGACATTGAAGCAACCAATAAGTTCACCTGTGAGGAGCTTGATATTGATATCAGCAGTGCAGGCGATCTCAGCCTGGAAGTGGAGGCAGAGGCAATCGATGTTTCCATCAGTTCAAGCGGGGACTGCGAACTATGGGGCAGGACCGTTGAACTGGACGCACGACTTTCCAGTGCAGGTGACCTGAATGCATTTGACCTGGAGGCCGATTATGTGAAGGTACGTGTATCCAGTGCCGGGGATGCAAGCGTATATGCCAACAAGGAGATCGACATGACGGCTTCGAGTGCTGGTAACATTTATTATAAAGGTGACGCTGACGTTATCAGGAGCAGCACATCAAGCGCGGGGAGCATTATCAGGAGATAAAATCTTCCCGGGAGAACCGGGATATTCCGTTTTTTTCAACCGCAACTCGTCAGATTGGACGATGTGCGGTTGTTTTTGTGCGCCCGGCATGGGCATTAACTATAGGGTGAAAGTCCCGAACGCACTT
>CAZOXI010000077.1:0-9659 GCA_964583445.1 uncultured Bacteroidaceae bacterium
GAGATCTACACTCTTTCCCTACACGACGCTCTTCCGATCTCTGGCAGTTGCTTTCTGGTTGAGTGCATGGAAGATCGACATCCTTTTGATATCCGGGTGGCCCGTTATCCGCGCCACATCATTTAATTCATCCACTACCACAGGGTCTGCGATGTAGGGTTTTGCAGCCGGTAGTTCTTTGCATATGTCAGCAGCGATCAACCCTCCGAGGTTGCTGGCATGCTTCCCCATTACGCCTGCGCTGAGGTCTTTGATCATTTCATCGTTGACCTCGTAGACCCCCGATACGATCGGACGAATGAGGCCGCCGCGTCCGATGACGATCCTGATCTCATCCAGGGGAATCCCGTTTTCCCTGACCTCCTGCATGATCAGGCTCTTCCTGAATTCGAACTGGTCCGTCACTTCTTCAAATCGTGCCAGTTCCTCACAATCATGCCTGATGGTTTTCAGGAACACGGAATTATTTCCATTGTACACAGCAATCTTGGTAGAAGTGGAACCGGGATTTATGGCAAGAATATAACTAATTTCCATGATTACTTATAAATTATGCGTCAGGCCGTTAATCGACCGGTTTTTACAGGTCAGCTGCAGTTGCTGCTGCAAGGAGGATTGAATCAAATTTTGCCTGTTCAGAGTCTGAACGGGATGTGAGTACGATGGGTGCTTTGGCCCCGACGATCATGGAAGCAACTTTTGCCTTGGCAAAGAACACCATAGACTTATAAAGAACGTTTCCGACCTCAATATCCGGCATCAGTAATAAGTCTGTTTCACCGGCAACCTCGCTTTTGATCTCCTTATGCCGGGCACTTTCAGCGCTGATTGCATTGTCGAATGCAAGGGGACCATCAACCAGGCAATGCCTGATCTGACCGCGCTGATTCATCTTCGACAGCAGTGCAGCATCCAGCGTAGCGCCCATACTGGTATTGACCTGTTCTACGGCGCCAAGTACAGCGACCTTGGGTTCAGGGATATTGAGCTTGTTGAAGACTTCTACTGCATTGTTCAGGATCGCGATCTTATCATCGAGTTTTGGGGCAATATTCATTGCCACGTCCGTTACGCCGATGAGCTTGTGATAGGTTTCAACTTCAAACAGCGCAAAATGTGAAAGCAATTTTCCTGTGCGGAGTCCATATTCTTTGTTCAGAACGGCCTTGAGCAATATTGAGGTGCCTATCTTTCCTTTCATAAGCACATCTGCTTTGCCGTCGTGGATCAGGCTGACAGCCAATTCTGCAGCTTTGATAATGTCAGGTTCATCGTAGAATTTGAATCCCTTGAGGCTGAGCTTCATCACTTCAGCAAGGCCTTCGGTCTTCTCTTTATTACCGACCAGGATGGGTTCGATGATGCCTTCCTCGGCTGCCCTGACCACGGCACCCAGTGAATGGGCATCTTCTGACGGGGCCAGTACCAACTTATGCGGTTTTTGAGACTTTGGCAGGAACTGCCTAAGGTCGTCAAGTTTTGTCAACATGTTCAATCAATTAATAACTTATACAAATAAACGCAAAAGGGGCTTTCTACGATTGCCGGGAAGCTATGATGTTAAACACATTTCTCAAGGATCTTAAAAGTATCAGTTGCGATAAGCAGCTCCTCGTTGGTCCTGACCACTGCAGCCTTTACACGTGACTCTGGCTTGGTGATCAGTTTATCCTGTCCCTTGATCCCGTGGTTGGCCACTTCATCAAACATCAATCCCAGGTAATCCATATTCTGACAGATCATGCGCCGGATGTTAAAATCATTCTCTCCCACACCACCGGTGAAGATCACAGCGTCGAGTCCGTTCATTATCGCCGCGTAGGCTCCTATGAATTTTTTGATCCTGTAGGTATACATGTTCAATGCAAGTGCTGCTTTTTCATTGCCCTCATAATAGGCCAGCTCGAGATCTCGCATGTCACTGGATATCCCTGAAACTCCCTTCATACCACTATTCTTGTTGATCAGGTTGTTGACACCTTTCAGACTGAGGTGTTCCTTATCAGCAAGGAACAGCAAGATGCCCGGGTCAATGTCACCTGAACGCGTACCCATGATCAGCCCGTCCACAGGAGTGAAGCCCATGGAGGTATCGATGGATTTGCCATACTCAACAGCAGTGACTGACGCTCCGTTGCCGAGATGACAGGTAACCAGCTTCATGTCACGCGTATCCTTACCGAGTACATTACTGGCCACCCGGGAAACATACTTGTGGCTGGTGCCATGGTAGCCGTATTTCCTGATCTTGTATTTTTTATAGAACTCCATCGGGATGGCATACATATAAGCATGCGGTGGCATGGTCTGGTGGAAAGAAGTGTCGAAAACGGCCACCTGGGGGATGCCCGGTAAAATATTTTCTACCGACATGATCCCTTTTAGATTGGCCGGATTATGGAGCGGAGCCAGCTCGCTGTTGGCTTCTACATCTTTGATCACATCTTTTGTGATCAGCACGCTCTCTTTATAGCTTTCTCCTCCCTGGACGACGCGGTGACCTACAGCCTTGATCTCCTTGAGGTCTTTAATCACACCAATCTCCTTATCTGTAAGCAATTCAAAGATCTTGTTGATGGCCACTGTATGGTCCGGAATTCCGATTTCTTCCCGGATTTTCTCTTTGCCAGCCGGTTTATAATTCAATATTGCATCATTGAAACCGATGCGTTCCACGATGCCTTTAGCGATTACTTCGGTTTCTTCATTCATGTTAAAAAGCTGGTATTTTACCGAAGAAGATCCACAATTTAAAACGAGTATTACCATGGTTGATTATTCAAAGGGTGTTTATTTATTTTTCATTCCTATAGCCTGGTTGGCAGTTATTGCCGCCAGGTTCACTATGTCACTTACAGAACAACCTCTCGAAAGGTCATTGATGGGCGCTGCCATGCCCTGCAGTACCGGTCCGATGGCTTCTGCCTGGGCCAGTCGTTGTACCAGCTTGTAGGCGATATTCCCCGAGTTCAGATCAGGAAAGATCAAAACATTTGCAGTGCCGGCCAAAGGACTTCCCGGTGCTTTGCTTTCGCCAATTTCCTGGATCAGTGCTGCATCGATCTGCAAGTCACCGTCGATGATCAGGGAAGAATCCATCTCTTTGGCTTTCCTGGTTGCATTCACAACCTTATCGACCATTGGATGTTGCGCACTACCTTTTGTAGAGAAACTGCACATAGCGATGCGTGGTTCGAATCCAAGGATATGCCTTACCGTTCCGCTCGTGGCGACAGCGATCTCTGCAAGTTCATTCTCAGTGGGGTCAGGATGTACAGCACCATCAGCAAATACCAGGATCCCGTCTTGACCGAATTCCTTATCTTTCAGAATCATGATAAAAGCACCTGATACAACACTGATGCCCGGTATGGTCTTGACGATCTGAAAAGCGGGCCGCAATACATCGCCGGTTGCATTTCTTGCGCCAGCCACCTCACCATCAGCATCGCCTGCTTTGATCATTAATGCACCGAGATACAACGGATCCTCAGTCAGTTTCAACGCCTGGTCTTTTGTCAGACCTTTCGATTTTCTGAGCTCATAGAGCATATTGGCATACTCCTCTTTCTTATCATGTGAGGTCGGATCAATGATCTGCGCCTTTTGAATGTTGTTCAGACCGTATTTCTCAACAAGTTCCTGAATAGAATCAGGCTTGCCCAGGAGGATAACATGGGCGAGTTTTTCCCTGATGATCTGGTCAGCAGCAAGTATGGTTCGTTCTTCGTCACCTTCCGGTAATACGATCCTTTGGCAGTTCAACGATGCCTTTTCGCGAATTGTTTTTAGTAAATCCATTGAAAATCAATTATTTAGTTTTTTTGAATTGCAAGCAATAAAAGTAATTATTATAATCAAAGTTTCATAAAGAATATTCATGATGTAAATCATATTTTTTCCCGGTGGCATTCCAAACTTTTTTTCTTCAGAATGGTTGAATGGACATAACCAAAAACAATACCATGCACATAGATGAGATTTTTGAACAATTGTGGGTTCAGTATGCATCAGAAAACCCTTCCGTAAAGAATATCCATGCACTATTTAAGCGTGAGGGTGAAGAGATTGTAAACGACCACGTGGCTTTTCGTACGTTTAATGATCCCAGGGTCAATATAGACGTACTCTCGAAGGTATTTACTTCCCGGGGCTATGCGGAGGCCGGCAGCTATCATTTTCCACAGAAAAAATTATTTGCCAAACATTTCGAAAAGGAAGGTTATCCGCGTGTATTCATCAGTGAGCTGCTGCTGGAGGAGTTTTCCGGAAAACTCCGGGCGAAAATAACAGGGCTGATCGACTCCTGCAATGTGCAATCCATGGAATCCGATCGGCTCATTACCTCCGGAAATATTTTTGGTAAAATATCCCATGATGAATACGAGATGCTCAGAGCAGAATCTGAATATGCAGCATGGGTAGTTGCCTATGGATACAGGGCCAATCATTTTACCATCAGCATTAATCATCTTCAAAAATTCGATACCATTGAGAAGGTAAATCAATTCCTGAAGGAAAACGGTTTTCATCTCAACACCTCCGGAGGAGAGATCAAGGGAACCCCGTCACAATTGCTCGAGCAATCCAGTACACTGGCCGATCGGGTAAGGGTGAATTTTTCAGATGGCGTTTACGAGATTCCTTCCTGCTATTACGAATTTGCGCGACGATACAGGGATGCAGACGGAAAACTGTTCAGTGGATTCATCGCCGGGTCGGCTGATAAGATATTCGAAAGTACGGACTTCAGGAAATAGCGCACCGAAGATGCTCCGAAACTAAATTCTTTTATCTTTGCCTTTCAGCAGAATCGCAAAGATAAAATGGAAGATACCAGCCATCCGGTACGTCTTGTAAATAAAAGGATAGGAGAGGAACTGACCAACAGGTTGCAATCCCTCGAGGCCATGCTGGACGGGGAATTGTACACGGATCTCAGTACACGATTAATGTATGCCACCGATGCATCTGCCTACAGGGAGCTTCCGATGGCAGTGTGTCGACCTTCACATGAACAGGACATTATTTCCCTGGTTGCATTTGCGCGCGATCATCAGCTGACACTGATTCCCAGGGCTGCCGGGACTTCCCTGGCCGGACAAGTAGTGGGCAGGGGACTGGTGGTGGATATCTCCAGGCACATGACCCGGATCCTGGAGGTTGATGCGGACAGACAGTGGGTGAAAGTTCAGCCCGGGGTGATCATGGATGAATTGAACCAGGAACTCAGGCCTTCAGGACTGTTTTTCAGCCCTGAGACCTCCACCTCAAACCGTTGCATGATTGGTGGCATGATCGGGAACAACAGCAGCGGGTTGCATTCCGTGGTATATGGGACCACACGGGATCATCTGCTCTCCGTGCGCGTAGTCCTTTCAGATGGCTCTGTGGCTGAATTCGGAGAGCTTGATCGTGCCGGATTTGATGCGAAGTGCACCCTGGAATCCCGCGAAGGAGAGATTTACAGGAATATCAGAAAAATCCTTGACAACAAGGAGAATATAGCAGCCATCCGCGCCGAATTCCCCGACCCTGAAGTGGTCAGGAGAAATACCGGATATGCACTGGATGAACTGGCCAATAGTGCTGTTTTTGATACAGAAGGTGCTAAATATGAAACATTTAATTTCTGTAAGCTGATCGCAGGATCAGAGGGTACACTTGGATTCATCACAGAGGCCACGCTGCATCTCGATCCTCTTCCCCCGAAAGAAAAAGCACTCATCCCAGTGCATGTCGATTCAGTGATGGATGCCATCAGGGGAAACCTGATTGCACTGGATCACGGATCGGCGGCTGTTGAACTGATGGATCAAACGATTCTCCGGCTGACAGAAGGGAATATCACACAACGTAAAAACCGGTTTTTTGTCCAGGGAGACCCGGGTGCAATACTGATCGTTGAATTTGTTGCGGATGAGATGGAAGAGATCCGGCGTAAAGCAGCTGAAATGGAAGCCGCATTCAGGCACAAGAAGATCGGGTTTCACTTTCCACTGATCACGGGGGATGACATTCCCAGGGTCTGGAATCTCCGGAAAGCCGGACTGGGTGTGTTGTCAAAAATGAAGGGCGATGCAAAGCCGGTTTCTGTAATTGAAGATACAAGTGTAGTTCCCTCTAAGCTAGAGAATTATATAACAGAATTTAACCAATTACTTCAGGAACATGATCTGGAGTGTGTCTACCATGCACATATCTCTGTTGGAGAGCTTCATCTGCGCCCGGTTCTGAACCTGAAGGATCAGAAAGATGTTGACCTGTTCTATTCCATTGCTCAGAAGACTGCACTACTTGTAAAGAAGTACAGGGGATCGTTGAGTGGGGAACATGGGGATGGCAGATTGCGGGGCGAATTCATCCCGATGATGATCGGTGAACGCAATTTCGCACTGCTGAAGGAGATCAAATCATCCTGGGATCCGGAGGGTACCTTTAACAGGGAGAAGATCATTGATCCTCCCCCGATGAATACCTTTCTTCGCTATTCACCAGGAGATGTCATCGAACAGCCCGGAACATTTTTCGATTTCAGTGAAGAGGGTGGGATCCTGCGGCATATCGAACAGTGCAATGGTTCGGGCGACTGCAGGAAGACCGAAAAGATCGGTGGAACCATGTGCCCAAGTTATATGGCGACGCGTGAGGAATCGACCACTACCCGGGCCAGGGCAAATATCCTGCGGGAATTCATTGGTAAACAGGGTAAAAAGAACCTGTTTGACCACCAGGAAGTCTACGATGTGCTGGACCTTTGCCTCTCTTGTAAGGCTTGTAAATCAGAGTGTCCCTCCAGCGTTGACATGGCCAAGCTGAAAAGCGAATTCCTGCAGCACTGGTACGATGCGCACGGCATATCATTCAGGACCAGGATGATTGCAAATATTACGAAAATCAATGCGATCGGATCTGTTGTGCCGGTGCTGTTTAATTTCTTTGCAACCAATAAATTTTTTTCCAGGCTTCTTAAAAAATCCTTGGGATTTGCGCCGGAGCGCAGTATACCCACACTGGGCAATACAACGGTCAGAAGATGGACAAAAACGCATCTGCAGGAACTGAACGATCGATTGCCCCCAGCAGCTCCGGAGGTAAGTTATTTTGTCGATGAGTTCACCAATTACAATGACGCGCATGTTGGTATTGCCACTATCATGCTTCTCAATAAACTGGGAATCAAAGTATTTGTATATACCTCTGCATTGAGCGCACGTACCTACCTGTCGAAGGGCCTGCTCAGGAAAGCCCGCAAATATGCAAGAAAGAATATTACGCTGTTCCGTCATGTTGTGAACGAGGAACGGCCACTGGTGGGTACAGAACCCTCTGCAATATTGAGTTTCCGGGATGAGTACCCCGAATTGGTAGGAGAGGACATGAAACAGGATGCATTGCAGCTTTCGAAGAACGTGCTGATGATTGAAGAATATATCATCAATTTACTGGATAGGAAACTGATTGACAAAAGTTTATTTACTGACCAACCCAAAACAGTGAAATTACATAGTCACTGTCAGCAAAAGGCTGTGGCAAGTACCGCGGAAACCCTTAGGATGCTTTCGATACCGGAAAATTATTCGGTCGCTGAAATTCCTTCCGGATGCTGCGGAATGGCCGGATCTTTTGGCTACGAAAAGGAACATTTTGAACTATCTATGAAAGTCGGTGAACTGGTGCTGTTTCCCGAGATCAGGAAGGCCGGCAGCGAAACCATTATTGCTGTACCCGGTACCAGCTGTCGTCACCAGGTAAAAGACGGGACAGGGATCCGGGGAAAACATCCCGTGGAGATACTACTAGAGGCCATGGTGGATGAATGATTTATACATTAAATTGTTGTATTTTAAATGTTTAATATACAGATGAGCCTTCTGAAAAATATTAAGAAATTGCCGCTCTGGGTGAAGATCTTTATTGGTATGGGATTGGGGATCCTCATGGGACTGGTTGCTGTTTGGACATCATTGGAACAATTCACAATCGACTGGATTAAACCCTGGGGAAATATTTTTCTGAAGTTATTGAAGTTGATCGCCGTTCCCCTGATCTTTGTCTCACTGGTGAAGGGAATTTCAAGTCTCTCAAATATCTCCAAATTGTCACGTATCGGCCTGAAAACCATAATAATCTATCTGATTACCACGGTTATTGCCACTACGGTAGGATTGAGCCTGGTGAACCTTGTGCAGCCGGGAAATGTCTTTCCCGAAGAACGCCAGGAAGAATACAGGCAGCGATTCCTGAGTGATATCAGTGACAAACAGCTGTTTGCAGATATAGTAAAGGACCAGGGACCGTTGTATTTTTTTGAAGATATGATCCCGGAAAATATCATTTTTGCCGCCGGTGATAACTCCAAAATGCTGCAGGTTATTTTCTTTGCCATACTGTTTGCAATCGCAATGGTGCTTGTTCCGGAAAAGAATGTGCGCGTAGTAAAGCAATTTTTCGATGGGTTGAATGATATTATCCTGAAGATCATTGACCTGATTATGCGGTTTGCACCCATCGGGGTATTTGCACTGATGGCAGGATTGATCGTGGATTTTTCCGGAGATGTGGATCTTTGTTCCGCGCTGGGAATGTATATGCTCACTGCAATCCTGGGGCTCATGCTGCTGATCACACTTTTTTACCCTCTAATTATCAGGTTGCTTGCAGGTATTCATGCCCGGGACTTCTTCAGAGGGATACTGCCTGCACAATTGGTGGCCTTTTCCACGAGCTCCAGCGCAGCTACGCTGCCAGTCACACTCAAACAGGTTACCAATGAATTCAAAGTTTCAAAGACAATTGGCAATTTTGTGCTTCCGGTAGGTGTGACAATTAATATGGATGGGACCTCATGTTACCAGGCCGTTGCTGCAGTCTTCATTGCCCAGGTGTTTGGTATGGATCTGACAATCAGTCAGCAACTTTCGATTGTGCTTCTGGCTACCCTTGCTTCCATAGGGTCTCCTGGTGTCCCTGGTGGCAGTATCGTTATGCTGATTGTTGTGCTGACCTCGGTCGGAATTCCTGTTGAAGGGCTGGCACTCATACTCGGAGTGGACAGACCAATAGACATGTTGCGCACGGTCGTGAATATCACTGGCGACTCCACAGTCGCTTCAATTGTCGCTAAATCAGAGGGAGATCTCGGGTATACCCCTGGAAAATCAACCGTTCCGGTCTAGTTCCTTGTTTCATCACTGGTTGCTGAAAAGGTTGTAACATTTTGAAATACTGACTTCTGTGACACTTCTTATCAGAATTTAACTTTCCGAGAATCGTCTATTTACATGCGCACTGAGTAGCTGTTCGAAAATATTTGCCGCAGGGCTTCTTAAAGAAGGGGAGGAACCCTGTTCACACCCTATCATAATGTTCAAGACGTTTTTACAACCTGGATAATCAAAAAGTACCCCTATTTCTCCGGATCACTTAAAATCAACAGAAATCCTGTCGTCTGATCTTTATTCATCGCGACTCGCTAGTATTCAAAAGAGATGGCAAATTCCCCCTCTTTTTAAATTACAATTGTAACAAAAAATTAAATTCATTATGCCCAGATAATAATTATACAAATGTAGACAAGCAAATCTAGACAAATCTTACCTGCTAATTGATAAATATCAGTACATCGTTTACATAAAATATCAGTACATCGTTTACAT
>CAZOXI010000078.1:0-9624 GCA_964583445.1 uncultured Bacteroidaceae bacterium
AGATTATCAGGGACCAGGGGCGAACAACCTGATGCTTAGGGGGGAAGGCATGATGAAACAAATGTCCGTTCAGCCATATGCCCCTTTATGCCTTCATTTTCAGCGCTGCTTCTTCCATCTGCCAAATCCCGGTGCCGTAATGTATAAGGCGGCCAGCGGGATCAGCATGTGCGGAGTACGGTAGATTGTTTCATATAAGTGCTGATGCAGGCTTTCCAGGGGGAAACTCCAATAAAAATTGGCCCATGTTCTTGCGAGGGCTGTCAGCCCACCCCAAAGGACAGCGTAGAACAGGGCGTATTTTGAGATGCGCGGAATAAAAATAAATATCGCGACGAGAAAATCGAGCACACCTGCAATGTTCAGAAACAATTTCGCATGTGCCTCACTGATGTGAAAGATATTGATCACCATATCGACAAACACACCCGGCTGGGGATAGAAACCGATGGCATACAGTCCGTGTGCTGAAAATGTAAGTGCGGTTGCAATTTTTAGAAAGAGGTTCAATTTCGGGGGTTCGATACGTTTCCTGACAGAATAGATAAAAAGTACGGGAAGCAGAAACTGGATTGCATATTCAAGGAACTGGCCAACGTGATAAAATTTTTCTTTAGAATAGAGAAAGGCAAGGAATACCAGGAAGACCGAGGAGAGCACATACAGCCAGGTAATTTTTGTTGTTTTCCGGGATACAAAAATGGTCAATACAGCCATCAGGCTGTAAAAGATACCAAATCCCCTGATGATCCATCCAATGAACAGATCGGTTTTCTCGCTGGTGGCGTACTCCTGCCAGCTGCCACGGAGAAACACAACCAATCCCTCCATGATCTGCTGATCCCAGAGCAATGTCCTGAACGGGGCATCCCAGAAAAGATGCTGCCATGCACGGCCCGCAAACAGGAGGACTGTTGCAATTCTCAGCAAGGTGTTCACTGTTCTGTATTCAGAATCTCTTAATTGCATTTTCCTTATCTGAACTTTATTGCTTCTTTACTTGACATAACTGCCGCTCAGAAAAGCTGCCTTCAACTTTTCAACCCGCAAAATAAACATATACCTTTACAAGTATAATATTTTATTCGGGCTTGTATGCAGTTATGAACTCATTCATGGATCCGGATGTTATGTAAACATCATCTGAAATTTAGCCATCAGCAATGAAGAATCATTATCAACCTAGTCTGTATATCATTCTCCTTTTGTCCCTGTTGCAAACTCCATTGCGGGCAGAAACGGATAAATACCGGCTTACCTTAAGAGACAATCCTTCTGTTTCAATTGTAATCGGTTGGAACCAGGTTTCAGGCACTGATCCAGTGGTTCACTATGATACGTTGGATCACGGAGTGCAATGGGAAAAATACGCTTTCACAGCGAATCCCGACCGTGAAACAGACTACGCAGAGATGGCAAATAAATTTGTCCGTTTGCAGGAACTATCTCCCAATACGGCATACTATTTTGTAATCAGGGAAAGCGAAGGCCTGAGCAAGCGGTTTTGGTTCAAAACAGCACCCTCCGGTGATGGTGCACGGTATTCGCTGATCGCAGGCGGAGACTCAAGAAACAATCGTGAGCCACGGCAAAATGCGAACTTGCTGGTAAGTAAGCTGAAACCCCATGCAGTGTTATTTGGGGGCGACATGACCAGCAGGGGAACCTCGAATCAGTGGAAAGAATGGCTGGATGACTGGCAGCTGACCATCAGTGAAAACGGAAGAATGTTTCCTCTGATTGCCGCACGGGGGAACCATGAAAAAAACAACGAAATGCTCCACAACTTATTTGATGTTCCTTCTGCCGGTGTCTATTATGCCATTCCGATCGGTGACCAATTCATTCGCACATACACACTCAATACGGAAATATCAATCGCAGGAGAACAATCAGAATGGTTGAAAAAAGACCTTGAAGCCCATCCTGACACACGCTGGAAGATCGTCCAGTACCACAAGCCCATGCGGCCCCATGTTGCTTCCAAACGTGAAGGGAATGGACAATACGATGAATGGGCACAATTATTTTATGAACAGAATATAAGCCTGGTTGTTGAATGCGACGCACATACTGTCAAAAGAACCTGGCCGATACGCCCCTCTACTGATGAAAACAGTGAGGAAGGGTTTATCCGCGACGACATCAATGGGACCGTTTATGTAGGTGAGGGCTGCTGGGGAGCACCACTTCGCGAAAGTGATGACCCAAAAAGCTGGACCCGCGATCATGACATGTTCAACCAGTTCAAGTGGATCTTTGTCGACAGCAACCAGATGGAAGTCCGGTCTGTGAAAGTGGATAATGCGCCGGAGGTGGCTTCTCTGCCTGATGATGAGCCCTTCACCATACCTGAGCACATTGATATCTGGAATCCGGAGCATGGTGCGGTAGTATATATCGAGCCATGATGTTTAGGATAACCCCCGGTATTTTCCTGTCTTTTCGCCGGTTGTAAAAAACCTTATTGATTCGTTATACATGGTGGCTGCACGGGCAGAATCTTATATATTTGTATGATCTTTCTTTTTAAAAAATTAGTGCCACGATGTCTGTAAGTCGATTTGGAGTTTCACTTGAAAAGAACCTGTTGGATGCACTGGATGATTACGTGCAGGAAAATCATTTTGCAAACCGTTCACAGGCCATACGTCACCTGATCAATAAAAACATGGTCGAGCAGAAATGGTTATGCAACAACCTGGTAGCCGGTACTGTGACGTTAATATATGACCCGAAAAGCAGCGATCTGATGAGCCATATGGCTGATATCCAGGCAAATTTTACTGATGAGATCCTTTCTTCACAGAAATTTATTATCGGCAAATCAAAATATATGGAGATTATTGCTGTCAAGGGCATCGCCAAAAGGCTGACGGAACTGTCTGATCAGCTGATTTCCATCAGGGGAATGCAGAACGGAAAACTTACCATGAGCCGTGCCGATTAATTACCAGGGAGCTTTTCAATGTATCCGGGATCACGTTATAAAACAAGTCCAGATCAGTTCATCGGAAACCGGGGGTAATACTCCTCATTATTGCAACTGGAAACGCATGTTTCTCCTGGCAACTTGCTTCAACGGGAGCGAGGCAGGAACCATTTTTTCATTCTATCCCGCAAAAACAAGAGAAGTTCTTTCCCAAGGAATGCGAGCGACCCGTAAAAAAGGATCTCTCCGGCGATAAATATCCCGAGAATCACCGCAGCAATCTGTCCCGCTCCAAGATCCAGCATATTTCCAAGCAATCCACCAATTGCAGGTGATCCAACGATCAATACATAACTCAAAATCTGGATTCCGAACATGACCCTTTTCAATGGGGTATTGACCAATTGTTTCAGTGTTCTTTCTGAATGGATCTGCCCTGGCGGGCTTTCTTTCCGAAGGTTATTGCTTTCCGACACAAGATATATTTTAAAGACCTGTTTTTACCTAACACCCGGAGGGTAAACATGTTCATGGTCGGTACATGCAGCATCCCCCGGAACAGGCAAATGGCGTTCAATAGGTCCTGAATTTTTTGTAACTTATCCATTTAAAACCTGTTTTGGATTGACATGCATGATTATCAACAAATATTATTGTACGTTCTTGCATTCATCTTTATATTGTTCTCATCGTCATATTTTGCCAAATTCTTTAAAAGGCTGAGGCTGCCTTTAATCACCGGATTCCTGGTCACCGGAATCATTTGCGGTCCCCACGTGCTGGATTTAATAGAAGCAGATGCACTGAAAAATCTTGGTTTTGTCACTGACCTGTCTCTTGCCTTCATTGCTTATGCTGCAGGTGCTGAACTTTATCTGAAAGAAATCAGGAACCATGTCAGGAGTATCGCCTGGAATACATTCGGACAAGTGCTGGTTTCATTTGTTTTGGGAAGCATTGGTGTTTTTCTGCTGGCAGACTTTATTCCATTCATGAAAGATATGAATTCAGGAGATAAAGTTGCTGTTTCCATGCTTGTCGCGAGTATTTTTGTTGCACGTTCGCCCTCATCTGCAATCGCAATTATCAGTGAATTGCGGGCAAAAGGTCCTTTCACCCAGATTGTAATGGGCGTCACCATAATAAAGGATGTCCTGGTGATCCTGCTGTTTTCCATTTCTCTCTCAATCGCCCTGAATATTATTTCAGGGGCAACGTTCAATATAATGATCATTATCATTCTCCTTGCTGAAATTGCAGTGGCATTTCTCCTGGGATATATTATTGGCCGGTGGATCTCTTTTTTGCTTTCCATAGGAGTTCACGCATATATAAAGATGTTTCTCATTCTTGCAACAGGGTATATAACCTTTTTCTTTTCCCATGTAATCAATGAAATGAACCCGGATTTTGCCAACGCAGACATCCACATTGAGCCTTTACTCATATCGATTGTGGCAAGCTTTTGGGTCACGAATCACAGCAAGCACCGGATGCAGTTTCAAAAGATCATTGACGATGCGGGGCCGGCAGTATATGTCGCTTTTTTTACACTTGTGGGAGCCATGCTCTCCCTTGATCTCCTGGCCAAAGTCTGGCTGATCGCTGTGATTTTGTTTTTTGTCAGGCTGCTTTCTGTAATCATCGGAGCCGGACTGGGAACTTTCCTGGCGGGCGATCCGCCTATATACAGAAAAATTGGCTGGATGCCCTATGTTACCCAGGCAGGAGTGGGATTGGGTCTTGCTACAGAAGTAGCCGGTGAATTTGATTCCTGGGGCGGTGAATTTGCCACCATTATCATCGCAGTTATTGTGATCAATCAACTGGTTGGCCCTCCCTTGTTTAAATGGTCCATACAGAAGGTCGGAGAATCGCATCGAAGAGTTGAAATCACTGTCTTTGACGGGATCCGTAATGCGATTATTTTTGGACTGGAAGACCAATCAGTGGCCCTGGCGCGTCAGCTTCAAATGAACGACTGGAAAGTAAAGATTGCAACCTTGAAGAAAAAGGACGAGGTTCCGGAAATACCAAATATTCAGCTGGAATTTATCGACAGCCTGGATGTTACATCCCTTGAGGCGCTGGATGCCTCAAAAGCAGAGGTGATTGTCCTGATGCTTTCAGACCAGGAGAATGTGTCTATTTGTGATATCGTTTACAAACATTTGGGGACAAAGGAAATTGTGGTGCGGTTAAATGACAGGAAATACTTTAAATATTTTAATGATCTTGGGGTACAGATCGTTGAACCCTATACTGCAGTGGTCGGCTTACTGGATCATTTTGTCCGCGCCCCGATTGCCACTTCACTGATACTGGGCATGGACGCCCGGCAGGACGCTGAAGATTTTGAAGTGCGGGACAAACATTTTCATGGAATGGCAATTCGCGATCTGAAATTACCTGCCGACCTGCTGATCCTGTCTGTAAAACGCAAAGGGCACATGGTTGTAACACACGGTTACACCCGTTTACGCAAGAAGGACATTGTAACCGCCATTGGATCTACAGAAAGTCTTGAAAAAATGCGACACCAGTTTGAGGATCCCGGTGCATCGGACAAATTATACTGAATGAAGCACAGTTGGTGCGTTTTTTGCAATAATTATTTATAACATATGTTTGTTTTGTGAATTAGCTTTGCGTTCATTTGACACATAATGATAGAAGGCATATCTTGCAGATAATAAAGCATGTACTTATAAAACGGATCATTAAAAATACAAGAGCCATGTTCAAATCAATCAACAAACAGAATATCAAATTTCAAATAATTCTATCATCACTATTTATATTGATCGCCTCCGGGAGCGTTTCGGCACAGGAAAGAGTTGTCGAAGGTATGGTAACCACTTTCGAAACCATACCTGTAATCGACGCAACCATTGAAACAAAAAGTACGGGTGAAATTGTAAAAACCGATACCCTGGGGATGTTCTCAATTGCCTGTGCCCCGAAAGACAGGATCACTGTAAAAGCCAGGGGGTTTGCAAGGCGGAGAGTGAGAATTAAAGATAACACAAAATTCGTCCTGGTGAATTTGAAATTACTATCAGGTGAGGAAAACCGTGAACTGGCGGTTGGTTATGGACATGTGAGGGATGCTGAAAAACTGTACGCCGTCACCAATGTAAACGAAAGTGACATTGATTTTTCAAAGTACAGGGATATTTATGATGTAATATTATCCATGTTTTCCGCATCGGTCCAGGTGAAAAATAATGGTGAGATCGTGATTCGCAGCACGGCCAATATGACAGATTCTAATGCCGCATTACTGGTTGTGGACGGGAGAGAGGTGAGCACGGCAGATTTTGGAAACATCAATACTGCAGACATTGCAAGTATCAATGTATTGAAAGATGCATCTGCTGCAGTCTACGGTTCAAGAGGAGCAAACGGGGTGGTTATTGTGGAGACAAAACGTGGTCAGTAATTTGCTTACCCGGGTCTTGTGAGGTCTCGCCAATCAAATCATATGCATTCAATGAAACGCTGACGACCTATACATTCACAGAAAAATTGTACTTTTGAAATTAGCTAAAAACGAGAGCGGTACGCATGGTTTTAAGAAGGTTACTGATCAGATTCATATTTTTCCTTCAAAAGGACCGCAGGCTCAAGTATTTAAAGTTCCTTGAAAAATCTTCAGCCTTAAGCTACGAGGAACTCCGGAAAATCCAGTTCCGTGAGATCCGGAAGCTCCTCAGGTACTGTTATCAGCATGTTCCCTTTTACAAATACTGGTTCGACCTGCATAGTGTAAATATTGCTGAGATTAAGAATCTGGACGATTTTTCAAGGAGGGTGCCTGTCCTGACTAAACAGGACATCATTGAGCATTATACCCTGTTTTCCCACCCAAATAACATGAAATATGTCAAGCAGTCTACAGGAGGATCTACCGGTCAGACCCTGCGCTTCAAGATGAGCAAGAAGGACCACCAGCTCGGTGTCGCATTGCTCCTGAGAGGAATGAAACTGGGTGGTTACCAATTGGGAGATAGAATCCTGGTTCTTGCCGGCGGCTCTTTGGTCAAA
Organism: uncultured Bacteroidaceae bacterium; assembly: GCA_964583445.1. Lineage (GTDB taxonomy): Bacteria > Bacteroidota > Bacteroidia > Bacteroidales > M55B112. Next base: position 6,980 of record CAZOXI010000078.1, read on the forward strand.
AAAAGTTCGAAATTTAAACTGAATCTGCTTCCCAGGTTACTGAATCAATACAAAATCTCAAGTTATGGCCTGGAGGAAAAAGATTTCAAAAAGATCACCGAACTGGTTTTAAGGAAGAAGATCCAATACTTACGTGGCTACGCGAGTGCACTGTATTATCTTGCAGAATATTGTGACAAGCATGCTGTCGAAGTTTCTTTCAACGCTGTTTTTTCCACTGCAGAGCGGTTACTGGACCAACAAAGAATATTAATTGAGAAAGCATTTAAATGTAAAGTTTACAATCAGTACGCTTTAAATGATGGGGGTGTTTCAGCCTTTGAGCATAATGGTGAGGCAGGATTGGTTGTTGACATGGAACGGGCCTGCCTTGAAGTCGCTGATACGGATACCGGGGAAGAAGGGATCATTCTTGCCACTTCTTTGTACAACTATGCTTTCCCATTCATCCGCTACGATACAGGAGATCGGGGAAGGTTACAGATTCGAACACTGAATTCCGGAATAAAAAGACCCGTTATCATGGAGTTACTCGGAAGGCAAACTGAATTCCTTCTTGTAAACGGCAGGAAAATCGGGGGTCCGGTATTAACGGTGCTTATGGGTAAAACTAATGCCGAGCAGTATCGGATTATCCAGAAGAAAGATAAGGTAATCGAAGTACAAATCAAAAAAGGAAAGCACTATAGCAAAAAGGATGAAGTTTTTATTCAACAATCCTTTAAAGACAATTGTGGAGAAGATATCGACATATATTTTACTTATTTGGAGTCTTTCCCCAATGCAAATAAACATAAATTCATTGTGAGCGAATTACCTCAACAGGGATAAATACGATTAAGTATATTCAGATGAAGATAGGCATACTCGGAGACACGATCCTTTCCCCGGACATAAAAATAGATCCGTCCTTCTTGAAAAAGCTTCAGGAATCGGATTTGAACATCGCTAACCTTGAATCACCATTTATTAAGGAGGTGTTTAAACAAAACAATAAAAAACCGGGGCTTCATCAGCTTGAACATCACGCCGACCAACTTAAAATGCTAAATGTCAAGGCAGTATCCCTGGCAAATAATCATATTTTTGATTTTGGTGAAGCAGGGCTTTTTGAGACGATCAGGATACTTGAAGCAGAAGGAATTATATTTTTTGGCGCTGGATCCAACCGTGAAGAAGCGTCAATGTTAAAGTTCTTCCACGTAGGTAATAAAACAGTGGCTGTTGGAGGGTTTGTGTCCGCTTATCTTTACCCCCACCCGGCTACATCCAGGTGTCCGGGTACTGCCGTGATCAATGAAAAGCGCATTATTCATGCACTGGAAAAATCTAATGCTGACATCAAACTACTAAGTTTGCATTGGAATACAGAATTTGAGGATTACCCGGATCCTTATTTTCTGAACATGTCAAAAAGGCTCATCGGACACTGCGACGCCATCATCGGGGCGCATCCTCATTGCATCCAGGGAATACAAAAAGTACAGGGTAAACCTGTCCTGCACAGTTTAGGTAATTTTACAATGCCGCACCGGAAATACCATATGGTATCGCTGGGTAAATTCCCCGATCATTGTTACCAGGCCTTTTTTGTCATCCTGCATATCGATGACGGGAATAATATAACAATTGAAAAAGTACCTTATCACATTCTGGATGAAGGCAGTCATATTGCCGCCATGTCTGATGACGAACAGGTTGCCCTGGAATCCAAAATTGATAAAATTTCAGCGCCCCTGGCACTCGATGATACAGCATATTATACCTTTTACCGCAATCATAAGCGCCGAAAATTTCGTCCGATCCTTGGAAAAAGCCACATACGCAACAAGTTCAACATCTGGTTTACCTTCTTCGTTCTGAAGGGTATCCGGAGCCTCTCCGGTTTTTTTGCACGTATATTGGAGATGCTGGGAATCAGGTCGTTTGTGCGTAAACGTTTTGCATTTATTTTTGATCGGTTATTTAAACTATAATAAATATCATATTCAGGGCTTGATCATTTTACAATGCCCAGTTTAATTCCGATGGTTGGAAGTACGCCCGAGAAATCCACATTCTGCAGTGCCTTGTATTTTGTAAATCCTTCTTCCCCGTCGTATTTACTTAACCGTATCATTCCTCCGAGGTACACATCCGCCGTAACGACATCCCAGAATACAAATTGCCATCCTGCAGGTGAATGGGGACAGGTACAAGATGAGATCGATCCTTCATTGGTTGCGTTCCGGGCTTTTGGAAGACGACCAGGATATTCTTCACAAGATACTGACCATCAGGCGACTGTGGTTTGTTTCGGAAATCTCGAATAATATACTTATTTTTATTATTGCTTATTCGATAGAATTTAGTGGTAACTAATACGTTGAATAGAAAGCACCCAAACAACATACAATTCTTAATTCAAACCCTGAAACCCTCAAATCATGAAAAAAATCCTGTTGTTGCTGCTCATACATTTGAGCAGTACGATTTCATTTTCCCAAATCATTGTTGAACAACCGAAATTCAGTGCAACGACTGCATCCTATGTGAAAATCACGAAAATTGAGCTGCGTGATACCGTTACGATCATGGATTTCCAGGTAACATTCAAACCCAGATGGTGGATCCGGGTGCTGGAAGATCAAACATATATTCAAGAC
>CAZOXI010000079.1:0-9602 GCA_964583445.1 uncultured Bacteroidaceae bacterium
TATCTTTTATCTTTTTTTGCACAAATCGCTCGATCTAGGTATAATGTGAATCCTGATCTCGCGGAAGACCCGGCGAATCGACTGGAAGAGTTTGAGGAGTTAATCGACCGGACACACGCACAGGGACTAAAGGTAATTATCGACATTGTCCCCAACCACGTGGCCAGGAACTACCATTCCATTACCAATCCAACCGGTGTCGAAAATTTCGGGGCAAGCGATGACACTACCGTAGTGTATCACCGTGACAATAATTTCTATTATATCCCGGGAGAACGGTTCGAAGTGCCCGATTTTGAACCCGGGTTCCTGCCCCTGGGAGGGGAGCCGCACCCTTTGCGTGATGGTAAGTTTGATGAATACCCGGCCAAATGGACAGGGAACGGATCCAGGCAACCGAAGCCCGACCTGCACGACTGGTACGAAACAGTGAAGATCAATTTTGGGGTGACCCCCGACGGTGAAAAGGAATTCCCGTCCCTGCCGGAGGGCTATGAAAACAGGTCATACGAAGACCATGCAGCATACTGGCAGGACCAGGATGTTCCGGATTCCTGGAAGAAATTTGAACAGATCGCAAATTATTGGCTCGACAAAAATGTGGACGGGTTCCGGTACGACATGGCGCAGATGGTGCCGGTGGAATTCTGGAGCTACCTGAATTCCTCCATCAAGATGAAAAATCCGGATGCCTTCCTGCTTTCCGAAATCTATGTCCCGGAAATGTACCGCGATTATATCCAGCTCGGGAAAATGGATTACCTCTACGACAAGGTGGAGATGTATGACACGCTGAAGAATATTATCCAGGGACACGGGAGTACCGATCATCTTCCGGGCATCATCACCGGACTCGAGGATATCGAGCACCATATGTTACACTTCCTGGAAAATCATGACGAACACCGCATTGCCAGTCCTGATTTTGCCGGATCGGCAGAAAAGGCAAAACCGGCCATGGTGGTCTCGGCAACGGTAAGTACTTCTCCCACAATGATCTATTTTGGACAGGAGGTGGGTGAAAAAGGCGAAGGAGATGCCGGGTTTGGAAAATCCGGGCGGACCACCATTTTCGATTACTGGGGCGTGCCAGCACATCAAAGATGGATGAATGGTGGGGCATTTGATGGAGGTGCGTTGACAAACGCAGAAGCCGACCTGCGCGAATTCTATAAGACGTTGCTGAATTTTACCATCCAAAGCGATGCGCTTATGGGCAAATATGCCGGATTGCATGCATATAACAGGGCACATACTGAAAATTATACGGACAAGCAATTCGCTTTCCTGCGTTGGAAAGGAGAAGAACGCCTGATCGTGGTTGTGAATTTTGACGACCGGCAGGGGGCCGGTTTCGAATTGAAGATCCCGCAGGAAATAATTGATCAGCTGGGGTTAAAATTTGGAAAATATGCGCTGCATGATTCCCTTGGCAGTTACAAACAATTTAATTTGCAGATCAGCGATACAGGTGGGAAATTACAAATGACCCTGGAGCCGCTGGAGTCTTTTATTCTGCCGATCGGGTAAGAAAAATCATACGACCTGGTTTGATTCCCAGGTCATCCTTTCTTAAAGAAGCTGAAATTCACATTGCCATAATTCCGGTGGTCAAAGATTCCGGGGACATGACTGAAACGCATCTTTGAGGGATGTTCCAGTATCAACCAGCTGCCCGGGTCCATCAGTGCACTTCCAAGGACCAGTTCGGGCAGGTTTTCAAGCCCTTCGAAGTCGAAAGGAGGATCTGCAAAGACCAGGTCATAGGACTCCCATGGATTTTTGATTACCTTCATTGCATCTGAGCGTACTGCATTGACCTGGAAAAAGTCAAGCTCCTGAATCGTTCTCTGAATAAACCGGTAATGGATTGCGTTCATCTCCACCGCCGAAATGCGCCTGGCACCCCGAGAAGCAAATTCATAGGTGATGCTGCCGGTACCTGCAAAAAGATCAAGCACTGATAATTCCTCGATATCGAAATGGTTTTCAAGGATATTGAAAAGCGCTTCTTTGGCAAAATCAGTGGTGGGCCTTGCCCTGAAATTTGCCGGAGGGTGGATCTGTTTTCCTTTATATGTGCCGCTGATTATTCGCACCTTGTTGCCTCTGCCAATAGGACATGTTCACTTATTACATCTTTGTCAATCTCACTGATATGGTAGGGAAGGGGTTCTATTTCACGGATATATTTGCCAAGCATTGCCAGTTCCTCATCCCCCGGTACGCCGGCATAATACAAAGGCCTGCTTTTTCGGTCGAACTCCAGCTGCTGGATGGTATTCAGCGTATGATACACCAGCTCCTCCGGTTCTCCAAGCTGCTGGTGATTGGCAATCTGCAGCGTATCATCCCTGATCATCAGGATTCCCATGTACCCGTGCTGGACTTCCAGCAACGCAAATCCACGCTGGTGGTCGGCGGCATTCACCTGGTCAGAGACTGAAAACAGCACTTCAACAGGCGATTTGATCCGCACTGTAGCAGCAAACTTTTCAGCCAGCAGTAAATAGTCTACCGGAATCGCATAGACAATATAGAAAGGCCTGTTCTTTACAGCCTTGAAATCAATTTTTTCTCCAGCGTGCAGACGCGTGACAGGTTCCAGGTACAGGTATTTGTCTTTTTCCGAGAAATGTGTTTCGGGGACGAGGGTAGTTGGAATGTTGTCTGCGACAAGGGTGACCTCGCCGCGAAATTTTTCCAGTAATGTGTGCCGGTTCAACCAGTCTTCGCATGTCAGTAGATGACTTTTTAAGCTGATTGGCGTATCCCCGGTAAACCTGTTCAGTACAACAGGCTTATAGTACCTGTCCTCAAGCAACAAAGAAAATCCATCCGCCATAAAACGGATGGATAAATGTCCTGTCGCAAGAATTTCCTCTGAAATGGTATTGGATATGATACTATGTGTCTGCATTAGAAATAGACGATTAAACCGCTATTCCCAGTTACCTGACAGCGTACCTTCTTCCAGTGAACCAAATTTAATTCCGGGGAAACCTGTCAGCCTGATCTGCTGATCCTTGTAATTCGTTACCAGTTGCTCATTCAATCCCTTCAAAAAGTCATCGTAATATGCTTGCACCTCTACAACCTGCACCATCAGGTTGGAGGAAGTGAGGATCTCGTTGGATTCGATCTCGAAGGTTTTGCCATCGGTGTACGGTACATATTTCATTGAGTCGACAGGGTAGTCAGCACCGAAGAGGGAGTCGCGTACCTGCCGCTTGGTGGTCTCACGAACAATCACACCTTCTTCGATCGCCTTTTTCCGTGCCGCTTCAAGACCCAATTCTTCCAGCCAATCTTCAGGAATCTGACCGATCGCTTTTGTTACTGTAAAAGAATCATTTCTAAGGAACATTTCCAGGGTATCGAAGCTGCCGGTATACCTCTTGTACACATCTTTATAAGCTTTTTGCGATTCACGGATGTCAACCAGCTTATTTATGACAGCATTTTCTCGTACTTCAACCTGACGCTGAAAACGAATCGGGCGCATAATACTTTCAACAATCAAGTAACCTAAAACAAAGATTGCAATGATCAATATTGGCTGAATTACTTTTCTCATGGGGAATTTCATTAATTGTTTGCGCACAAATTTAACAAAAAAAATAAATTATAAATTTTAATTTTACCTTTTATTAAACCCTATGCTGAAAAACTTTGTCACATCTAAATTACTTGATAATCTTGACTTTCAGCCAACTGAGAGCCAGAAAGAATTAATTGACGAGATCAGTGCGTTCATCACCTCGGAGAATCAGCAGGAGATCATGTTGATCAAAGGGTATGCAGGCACTGGGAAAACCACCATCGTAAATTCAATCGTACGCACACTGAAAGAAACCGGGTCAATGTCAGTGCTGCTGGCACCTACAGGACGTGCAGCCAAGGTGATGTATGCCTATACCGGTCATGCTGCCTGGACCATCCACAAGAAGATCTACAGGCAGAAATCAGGAAGCGACGGACTGGGAAGTTTTGTGCTCGACAGGAATATGCACAAGAACACCTATTTTATTATTGATGAAGCTTCCATGATCGGACAATCGGCCGCAGAATCCATTTTTGGGACAGGGAACTTGCTTTCCGACCTCCTCCAGTATGTGGAAGGAGGCATACAATGCAGGCTGATCCTTATCGGTGATACGGCACAGCTGCCACCAGTGCGCCTGGAGGTAAGCCCCGCACTGGATAAAAAAGTGCTGGAGTCCTTTGGATACAGTATACGGGATTATACACTCACGGACATTGTCAGGCACCAGCAGGATTCCGGGATCCTGGTAAATGCTACCTTCATCAGGGACCATATCACTGCTGAAAACAACGCCATCCCTGCACTCAGTCTCAATGGGTATGCAGATTTCCAGCGGTTGGGGGGAGCAGACCTGCTGGAAACCATCAGCAACAGCTATGACCAGTATGGAGAGGAGGATACGATCATTGTAACCCGTTCGAATAAGCGGGCAAACCGCTTCAACGCCGGGGTGCGCGGACAGATCCTCTGGAGGGAGGAGCAGATCAGCAAAGGCGACTTGTTAATGGTCGTGAAAAATAATTATTTCTGGAAGGACGAAGAACAACGCCTCGATTTTATCGCCAACGGGGATATTGGCAGGATTGAACGGGTAATCGGATTCGAAGAGATCTACGGAATGAAATATGCCGACGTGGAGATTTCACTTATTGATTATAACGACCTGGTGATTGAGGCGAAGATTCTGCTGGATGTCCTGGAAGTGGATGGTCCGTCGTTGCCCATGGAAGACCAGCGCGAGCTGTATAACAAGATACTGGAAGATTATCCCGAACTGACCAATAAGAAAAAGCGTGTGGAACACATGCAGCAGGATCGCTATTTCAATGCCCTGCAGGTGAAATTCGCCTATTCGGTTACCTGCCATAAGGCCCAGGGAGGGCAATGGAAATCGGTTTTCCTCGACCAGGGTTATTTTACAGAGGAGATGATGTCCATGGACTACCTGAGATGGCTCTATACAGCCTTCACACGAGCCACAGAGCATCTTTACCTGGTGAATTTCTCAGACCTGTTCTTCGAATAGTCCTATTCCCCGATGATCTTCACCAGGACCCACTTCCGGCATGCCTATTCCCCGATGATCTTCACCAGGACCCGCTTCTTGCGCTTACCGTCGAATTCACCATAGAAGATTTGTTCCCACGGACCGAAATGCAGTTTTCCTTCCGTCACGGCCACAACCACGTCACGTCCCATGATCGTGCGCTTCAGGTGGGCATCTGCATTGTCTTCATACCCATTGTGCTGGTATTGGTCGTATGGTTTTTCAGGAGCCAGCTTTTCGAGCCATTTTTCAAAATCGTTGTGCAATCCGGGTTCATCATCGTTGATGAATACGGATGCAGAAATGTGCATTGCATTCACCAGGCAAAGTCCTTCATTGATTCCACTCTCTGCCAATGCCTCGTTTACGGCCGGGGTAATATTGATCAACTCGCGCCTGCGGTTGATCTCAAACCATAATTCCTTGTGATAAGATTTCATAACTAATTAAGTTTTAATTCTTCTTTAATTGCTTCGATCCGGGCATCCAGGGCGGTATTCACTTTTTCGTATTCTTCCCGTGAATTCAATTCACCCTGTACGCTGAAATAAAATTTGATCTTGGGTTCGGTTCCTGAGGGCCGCACACTTACCTTGGTGCCATTTTCCGTAAGGAACTGCAGGACATTGGATTTGGGCAACCCCGTGGTGGCCGTTTCGCCTGAACCTTTGTCAAAAGTCTTTTGTAAGAGGTAGTCCCTGACCATCACGACTTTGGAATTGTCGATCTCTTCCGGCGGATCAGACCTGAAGTTTTCCATCATCGCGGCAATCTCCTCGGCACCTTCCTTGCCATGCCGGTATACTGAAACAAGGGATTCTTTGTAGAAAGCGTATTCCTGGTAGATATCCAGCAACAGGTCAAATACGCTTTTGCCCTGTTCGCGTGCCCAGGCTGCGATTTCTGCGATCATGGAACAGGTGGTCACGGCGTCCTTGTCCCGGACAAAATCACCGATCATGAACCCATAGCTTTCTTCGCCACCACCGATGAAGGTCATTTCTCCTTCATATTTATGGATCATGTCTGCAATGAATTTAAAGCCGGTCAGTACATCAAAATATTTGATGTCATAGTGTTTGTAAATATCAGCAACAAGTTCGGTAGTGACAATGGTTTTGGCCATGAACTCTTTGCCCTGCAGCAACCCTTTGGCACTCCATTGTGAAAGCAGGTAATAAGTGAGTAGAACGGACATCTGGTTGCCATTGACCAGGATGAGTTTACCGTAGTTGTCCCTGACCGCGATACCCACCCTGTCCCCATCCGGATCTGTTGCCATGACCAGGTCGGCGTCAACCTCATCAGCCTTCTTCAATGCCAGGTCAAGTGCCGCAGATTCTTCAGGATTCGGGGACACGACGGTGGGAAAATCTCCGCTGACCACATCCTGTTCCGGCACATTATAGATGTTTTTAAAGCCCAGCCTGCGCATCGCCTCGGGGACCATGTACACGCCTGTTCCATGGATCGGTGTATACACGATCTTTATGTCTGAATGTCGCTCGATGAGATCAACATTCAGAGCTTTGGAAACAGAAGCGGCCAGGAATTTTTCATCCACCTCCTTACCGATCGTCTGGATCAGTGAAATATCACCGTCAAACTTGACATCATCGATGGAGGAGATTTTTTTCACCTCTTCCACGATATTTACATCGTGGGGCTGGATGATCTGACCCCCGTCTTCCCAATAAGCCTTGTAGCCATTGTATTCCTTTGGATTGTGAGATGCAGTTACCATGACGCCTGCCTGGCAATTCAGCTCACGAATTGCAAAACTCAGCTCGGGCGTGGGACGGAGACCGTCGAACAGGTATGCCTTGACTCCATTTGCAGAGCACACATCGGCGGTAGTTTGTGCAAAAAGCGGACTGTTGTTCCGGCAATCATGCGCAATCACGATGCTGATCTCCTTCCTGTCGCTGAATTCCTGCAGCATGTAATTGCAAAGTCCCTGGGTGGCCATGCCCACGGTATGGATATTCATGCGGTTCGTACCGACACCCATGATACCACGTAATCCACCGGTCCCGAATTCCAGGACACGGTAGAAGCTTTCGATCAGTTCCTTTTCGTCATGCACCAGCATGTGGTCGATCTTCTGCCTGGTTTCATCATCAATGTTACTATTCAGCCATTCATGGGCTTTCTCTCTTACCTGTTTAAGTAAATCTGTGTTTTCCATCGCGTTTCAATTGCAATTATCTATCCATTCAATTTTTTAATACATCGTTGAAGTCCGGACTTCCAATGCGGGATCTGCAACTTATAGTGCTCCCTGATCTTTTCTTTACTCAGAACAGCATATGCCGGTCGTGTTGCAGGGAGGGGATAGTCTTTGGTTTCGATGGGCAGAATCCTGCACTCCGCCTGTATGATTTCCCGGATTTCATATGCGAAATCGTACCAGGATGCGATTCCCTCATTGGAGTAATGAAAAATGCCCGGTATGAATGCACCGGTACCTGCTTCAATGATTTTCATGATCGCTCCGGCAAGATCGCCCCCGTAGGTCGGCGTACCTACCTGGTCATAAACGATCCTGAGTTCCTCCCTTTCATTCATCAACCGCATCATTGATTTAACAAAATTATTCCCATAGGTGGAATACAACCAGGAAGTGCGCACAACCATCGTGGTTGGACAGGCAAGCACTGCAATTTCGCCGTTTCTCTTGGACCTTCCATAGGCACTCAGTGGCGTGGGCGCATCGGTTTCCTTTAATGGGCGGGTGACGTCCCCTGCAAATACATAATCGGTGGAAATGTGGATGATCCTGCTACGGCTTTTGCTTCCGTACGCTGCAAGCATGGCTGGGATCTCCGCATTCACCTTTTCCGCAAGTTCCGTTTCTTCTTCTGCCCTGTCGACAGCAGTATATGCTGCACAGTTGATGATCCAGTCGGGCGATTCCTCAACCAGGAAAGCCATCGCCATTTCCCGCTCCGTCAGGTCGATGTCTTCTATGTCAATAAAAGTAAATACAGCATCGGCGTGCTTGCTGAGCTCCCTGATTTCCGAGCCCAGCTGACCATTGCCGCCTGTTACCAGGATCTTCTGTGCCATAGGATCAATGATTAAATTCTTTCAGGAAGGGCAGTTTGCTGTCCTTTTCAGAGACCGACACCTGGTCAGCAGGTATCTTCCAGTCAATCCCCAGTTCCGGATCGTTATACCTGATGCCGGCTTCCGACTCCGGGTGGTAGAATACATCACACTTATAGAGGACTGTTGTGGTATCACTGAGGACTGAAAAGCCGTGACAGAATCCGGCCGGGATAAAGAGCTGGATGCGGTTTGCTGAAGTGATCTCCAGTCCATACCATTTGCCAAAGGTAGGAGATCCCTCGCGCATATCCACCGCAACGTCATAAATCGCCCCTTCAAGCACCCTGAGCAGTTTTGCCTGGGCATGCGGTTTCTTTTGCATATGCAGCCCCCGGATAACGCCATAGGAGGAACGTGACTGGTTGTCCTGCACAAAGCGGGTGTCCACACCTGCCTCCCTGAACAGCTTTTCATTGTAACTTTCAAAAAAATATCCGCGGCTGTCTTCGAAGACTTTTGGCCGGATCACCAGCAAACCATCTATTTCTGTTTTCTGTACCTCCATGTCTATTCTGCACCAAAGGTGAATATTTTTTCATTCGCAATGCTGAACAGGTAACTTCCATATACACTTTTCTTCAGCCCTTCAGCCAGCTTCAGCAATTGTTTCTTGTCAATGAATTTTTTCTTGTAAGCGATCTCTTCAATACACGAGATCTTGAGTCCCTGCCTTTTTTCAACAGTATATATATAACTGGAGGCCTGTAAAAGGCTTTCCGGAGTCCCGGTGTCCAGCCAGGCCATCCCGCGTCCCATGATCTTCACCTGTAAGCGGCCCTCCTCGAGGTACAGGCGGTTCAGATCGGTGATCTCGAGCTCGCCCCGTGCAGAGGGTTTGAGTGATTTGGCCTTTTCAACCACGTCATTGCTGTAAAAATAGAGTCCTGTCACCGCGTAACTCGATTTGGGTTTCTTAGGTTTCTCTTCCAGGCTCATCGCTTTTCCGGACTGGTCAAATTCCACCACGCCATATCTTTCCGGATCGGTCACATAATAACCGAATACCATTGCGCCGTCTTCGAGAGAAGCTGCACTGGTGAGGGTCCGTTCAAAACCGTGACCATAGAAAATATTATCGCCAAGGATCAGGCAGACATTATCATCGCCGATGAAATCTTCCCCGATCAGGAAGGCTTGTGCCAGTCCGTCGGGCGAAGGCTGCATGGCATATTCCAGTTCAATACCCAGGTGTTTGCCATCTCCGAGCAACTCCTGGTATAAGTGCAGGTCTTCCGGGGTGGAGATAATCAGGATTTCCCTGATCCCACCCAGCATGAGCACGGAGAGGGGATAATAGATCATCGGTTTGTCATAGACCGGGATGATCTGTTTCGAAATGCTTTTCGTGATGGGGTATAAACGTGTGCCGGATCCACCGGCGAGGATAATTCCTTTCAT